>QKJV01000487.1 GCA_003249165.1 Desulfobulbaceae bacterium
CCCTTTGCACCAGGAGCTCCATGGCCTGGCGCACGGTGGGGCGGCCCACCCCATATGATTTTGCCAGTTCCGTTTCAGACGGAATCATATGCCCGGGCGGATAAACGCCCTCCCGGATACGGGACTGGAGCTGCTCGGAAATCTGATGATACAAGGGTATGGGGGAATCGGGATTCAGCATTGCCTGTCTTACGCTTAAGTTTGCAGCCGCCCGGAAATTGTATTTCACCGGTTCTCCGGCGGGCTGCTAAATTAATAATACCGGAATCATAATCGACAATCTGTCAAGTTGTCAAGACATTTTAACAAATAGATTCTGTTTAAAAGGCAATGCAAAGACTGTCCAGGTTTTTACAGGCTAATTTTTAATCTAAATCCATAGACTATGGTAGCGGCCCGGAATAACAATGGATAGAGCTTGGAATAATTCCGATTTTGGGCTCACATTATAGGTTACTATAATCACCAAAAAACACTTACATCAAATTCTCAAATTAGTATCGTTTTTTGAGACTCAATAAAAAAGTATGTCATATTTCTAAAACAAGAGCACCGAGCATTGCTTCTGCCATTTCTCACCTTTCTGAAATCGTTGGCAGTCCGCTTTAATACCATGATTGTTGACCTTGGTATTACTCATTTCCTTTGTGGCTATCATCGGGACTATCATCGGGATATATGATGTTGTTGATCATCAATTTTGATGCAGAAATCCCTCATTCTAATGATTTTGGAGGGGCAAGAAATCCATAGGATACAAGGCCCCGGCCGAAGGGGCAGCCCTCTTGAACCCCCGATCCTCGGTAATACCCTGAGCCGCCCATAAAAGTTGTAAGAATTGTTTTGATGTAAGGCGTTCTGAAGTGAAAGACCTTATCGTTTTGCGATTCTGGTGGTTGTTTCCAGTGAAATTTCTCCCTTTATTCATGGCTCTGGGAACTTCATGTGATCCTCCTTCCGGATTTTACAACTTACATTTCCGGCCCCGACCCTTTTGACAGCGAAAAAAATCGTAAAAGAGAAAGCTATCAAACAACTGCCTAACCTCTCTAATATCTCCCTTCGTGTTAGATCGGCAGACATATCGTCTCCTTTTTTTAAGTTTAGATCACTTCCAATGCTCTGTTATGTCCTTTTCTCTTTCGAACCCTTTATTATTCGTTCGACATCATTTTTGTCCAGGATCTCTTCTTTTAAAAGTGTCTCTGCTAAACTATCGAGAACATCTTTGTTGCCTGTTAATATCTCTTCCGCCTTTGATTCGGCATCGATTATCAACTTTCGTATTTCCTGATCCATAAGCCAGGCCATGTCTTCACTATACCGTTTGGGCTGAGCAAGTTCTCTGCCTAAAAAAGGGTGTTCTTCTCCTCTTCCGAGGTTTATGGGGCCAACCTTTTCGCTCATGCCCCATTGCGCCACCATCTTTTCAGCAAGAAAAGTCGCTTCCTTCAGATCGTTCTGTGCCCCGCTGCTCAATTCATCAAAGACGGTCTTTTCTGCGACCCTTCCTGCAAGAGCCACACTCAGTTTGTTCATAAGATATGTCTTGGGATAATAATGTCTGTCCTCTTCAGGCAAGAGCTGGGTTACGCCCATAACCATCCCTCGGGGTATAATGCTGACCTTGTGAATGGGATCCGTACCGGGAAGTTCCCAGGCAACAAGCGCATGCCCCGCCTCGTGGTATGCCGTTATTCTCTTTTCCATGTCGCTTATGCTCTCTTCTCTGACCGACCCCATAAGGATCTTGTCCCTCGCCTCCTCAAAGTCCTCCATATCTATTTTATCTTTATTTTTCCTTATCGCAAAAAGGGCCGCTTCATTCGCCAGATTTTCAAGATCAGCGCCCGTCATGCCTGGAGTCCCCCTTGCTATGATTTCAAGATCGACATCATCCGCCAGTATCTTATCCCTTACATGAACTTCTAAAATTTCTTTGCGTTCCTTCCATCCTGGCCGCTCAATCACGATATGCCGGTCAAAGCGGCCGGGCCTCAAAAGTGCGGGGTCAAGAACATCCGGCCGGTTGGTTGCCGCCATAACGATAACCTCTTCGTGAGGGGCAAAGCCGTCCATTTCACTTAAAAGCTGATTCAGCGTTTGTTCCCTTTCATCGTGCCCCCCGCCAAATCCTGCCCCTCTGGTGCGTCCAACAGCATCAATCTCATCGATAAAGATTATGCTTGGATGAGCGGCTTTTGCCTTCTGAAACATATTCCTTACACGTGAGGCGCCGACGCCTACGAACATTTCTATAAATTCCGATGCACTGATGCTGTAAAAAGGGACTTTCGCTTCACCTGCCGTTGCGCGTGCAAGGAGGGTTTTACCCGTGCCCGGAGGGCCGACCAACAGTACTCCTTTGGGGACTTTTGCGCCGATTCTGCTGTATTTTCCAGGATCCAGAAGAAATTCGATAATCTCCTTGAGTTCCTGTTTCGCATTTTCCATGCCTGCCACATTTTTGAAAGTTATTCCCGGTTTTTCGGCATCATGAAGTTTGGCCCGGCTTGAACCAAAGGTGAAAAGCCCGCCAGGTCCTCCCTGAATCATCTCGGAACGTCTGATAATTAACATCCATATCCAGATAAAGAGAACCCAGGGCAGGAGCCCGAGCAGAAACTGCCAGAATCCGGAAATTTTCTCTGAAGGCTCAACATTTATCAATACCCGCTTTTCCTCAAGTTTTGAAAGGAGATTCTCGCCCTGAAAAGAAGGCAGCAATGTTTGAAAAAATCTTACAGGCGTGGGTTCTATTCTGCCCGGCAGAATGATATTCACCTCTTCAAAAAACTCTCCGTTTACCTGTAATTCTTTTATTGTAACCGATTTGACATTGCCAAGATCAAGTTGTTCAATAAACATGCTATAATTGATTTTATGGTGTGTCGGGCCTCTTACCGCCAATAATTGTCCCCAGAAATACAGAAAAAGGAGAAGGAGCAGAAAGATGATACCCAATCTCCATTGGGGGTTGCTGAATTTATCGGTTATATTTTGTTTATTATTATTACTATTCATGATTTATGGCAGATGCTTTGATATGAAAAATAGAATAATTGATAATAAATCATTCTCCCTTTCATTGCAAAAAGAAATTGAACGACTTAATTTTATAAGAGATTCGGAAATTAAAGGAGCCGTACTTTAGCAAACGGCTGTTGCCGGTTAAGGAAACCATATCATTGAGAGCAGAAAAGAATCTGATTTTTTAAAAAAATATTAAGGAAAAGTAAACCCCACAATATGTCTTCCATGAGAAGGCAAGTCAAGTGTTCGATTCACGAACATCAATTTTTTGTGGGCGTTAATTTAACCGCTCAGTCCAGCGGAAGTGGGAGCCAGTCCTGAGAATGGGCACCACAAAAACTGCCCGTCGGAGGGGAT
>QKJV01000229.1 GCA_003249165.1 Desulfobulbaceae bacterium
AGGAGGAGGGAAATGCGTCTATCACTCGCGGTGATCTTGGCTGTCGGGTTCGTTGCACCAGCGTTCGCCCTGGAAAGCAATGTCAAAACCCTCAAGGTCGAGCGTGGTCTCACCCCAGAAGGGCAAAAATGCGTTGAGTGCCATGCTGAAAAACACCCAGGTATAATTTCTGATTGGACCGCAAGTCGCCACGGACACGTCGGTGTTTCCTGTATCGATTGTCACAGTGTCGATAAAGGTTCCCCTATGGCGGCACAAAACTGTCCTGGGGTAAAAGGAACGGATATTTATGTAACCACCATGGTAACTCCGGCAACATGCGGACGGTGCCATGCCAAAGAAGTTGAGGAATTCAGCAAGAGCGGACATTTTCGTGGCAGCCTCCAGTATAACGTTCCAGAAGGACGAAACTATAAATCCATGACTGCCTTGATTGAAAAACACGAAGGCCAGGGCATGGATAAATACAAACGGGCTTCCGAGATGGCCGGTTGTATGCAATGCCATGGCTCGAAAATTAGCATGGGGGCCGATAAACGTCCGACCCAAGAGAGTTGGCCCGCTGCCGGTGTCGGCACCATCTGGCCTGATGGCACGGTGGGCAACTGTGTTGTTTGCCATACTCGCCACCGCTTTAACATCGCTGAAGCAAGAAAACCGGCAGCCTGTGCGTCCTGTCACCTCGGACCTGATCATCCAGATATCGAGATCTTCGAGAACAGCAAACATGGGCATATTTACAATGCCGAGGGAACAAAGTGGAATTTCGACAGTGCGCCTGATGCATGGGAACCTGGAGATTATCGTGCGCCCACCTGCGCAGTGTGTCACATGAGCGGTATCGGCGCTCTGACATCAACGCACAACATCTCCGAACGACTGAAATGGAATCTTTGGGCAAAAGAATCCACGGTTCGTAATTCTCAAGATCCCCTGAGCCCACTCACTGGTGACGGAGCAGAAGGCCGAAAGAAGATGACTATGGTCTGTAGCAACTGCCACTCCTCATTGCACACAGAGAATTTCTTCAAACAGGCTGACCTTAATGTTGAGCTGTACAATGAGGGCTATTACCAGCCAGCCGAAGCCATGCGCAAAGAGCTTGCTGACAAGAAACTCCTCAAAGACAATCCATGGGACGATGAATTCCAGATTGTCTATTATCATCTGTGGCACCATGAAGGTCGTCGTATGCGACAGGGTGCTGTCATGAATGGACCTGATTATGCC
Organism: Desulfobulbaceae bacterium; assembly: GCA_003249165.1. Taxonomy (GTDB): domain Bacteria; phylum Desulfobacterota; class Desulfobulbia; order Desulfobulbales; family SURF-16; genus SURF-16. Next base: position 1,231 of record QKJV01000229.1, read on the forward strand.
CACTGGCATGGTGTCTTTGAGCTGCAACAGGATCTCTACAAACTCAAAAGTATCTATAACAAACGAATGAAAACAGGTGCCATTGAGGACTAAGTAAGAAGTGGAAAATCTGAAGGGAGGGCAACGATGATTGCCCTCCCTTTTTTTATTTTGGCTCCAAAGAAAAAAAGAATCCCTCGGTGTGATGATATATAATATTACACTATGTTGTATAATTTTATGTATTCAAGAGGCAACTCTTGATGGTTTGGTCTTATTGATACTGAAATGAAACTATACGGGGAGACGCAACCCCGCATTATGAACGTTAGTTGATCACTAACAAAATTTGGCGGTTTTTCTCACGGACCCTCCCGTTGGCCCTTGTATTATACGCCAAAGAAACCCTGTATGTTTCATCCCCTGCATTATCAATCTAAAGGGCAAATCTTCTACTCCAAAATTTTTTATCGGAAAACATCTGTTTTCCGACAGGAGGATGGCTGGCAGCAACAAAACCAAATCTAATCCGTATTTTTTATACGAAAAACTCTGTCGGAAAGCTATAGTGTACGGAAAATCTTAACAGGAGGTTTTCCGTATATGTTGATCGGCTATATGAGGGTTTCGTCGGATTCGGATCGGCAAAGTACAGACCTGCAGCGGGATGCACTCTTGAAAGCTGGGGTTGATGTCAGAAACATTTTTGAGGATCGAGCCTCGGGAGCCAGGGATGATCGAACTGGGCTTACCAAGGCGCTGGAGTATGTCAATCCCGGTGATGTGTTTGTCGTCTGGAAACTAGACCGCCTTGGGCGATCACTGACCCATTTGATTTCCATTGTGAATGAATTGCGGGAAAAACAGGCCGCTTTTTGTTCCCTCACCGAGAACATGGATACCAGCACGCCGTCAGGAGAACTTTTCTTTCACGTTTTTGGTGCGCTTGCACAGTATGAGCGAGCTTTGATCCAAGAACGAGTCGTTGCTGGCTTATCTGCCGCTCGGCAACGTGGCAGGATTGGTGGTCGACCACGCGCCATTGTCGGCGAGAAACTGGACGCGATTATTGTTGCGCTTGAGGGTGGGATGTCCAAGGCGGCTGTATGCAGAAACTTCGGTGTGAAGCGCACCACCTTGATTGAAACACTCGCCCGGGTCAACTGGGTAGGACCGCGTAGTGTCTCATCACGATGAAGCCAAAAGTGAGCCTCTGACCATTTAAGAATGCGAGCCGTTACATATAAAAGTTACATGCGCCCATAATGCTCTGGCATAATAAGGATTATCATAATGCTTCTCTATGTCAGACGGTTCAGGAGCACTCTTCCCCTCTTCAGCCAAAATCTCCAAATGGTCAGAAATGGCCTCTTGGGCATTACTTAAAGCCTCGGCGATGGTTTCACCGGCTGAAAAACAGCCGGGTATATCAGGGACCGATACGCCAAAACAAGAGCCCTGATCTTTGTGGATTGCGACGGGATATTTCATTTTTCGGATCTTCCCTCCAAAATACGGTTTGAACTGCGGAGCTATCCTTTAATCCCTATCTATCTTTCCTAGCACACTAAAAGTGGCAAAAGTCCACGGAATCTTTCTTTGAATGAACCAAGAAAAATAAAATTGGAACAATTCAGTGAAAATAAAGCA
>QKJV01000370.1 GCA_003249165.1 Desulfobulbaceae bacterium
GTCATTTGCGAGGCAGGTATAAGAAAAATTACATAATATAAAAAAAATCAAGTCAAGTTTAATTTTATGGTTTGGCAGACATTTTTTTTGATTGTAAGCGCTTCACTTACGAAAAATCCTTATTCAATCCTATTCGCGAATTGGCGGAAATTTGTTCGCGAAAATCATATTTATTTATAAAAATACCATGATTACAAATAGTAACGTGTTTAATTATTTTTAATAATGGGTGAGTTAAGGATTTGTATTTTACTTCCCTTATCGACTTAATTTTCGTAAGAATGAGTTGCAATTTCAAATAGAAAATAAATTCCAATCGTTCCCATGAATTATTATTCAGAATAACCCGATTGCGGAGATAATATGTTGTTAGAATTTTAAAATTTCTCGCCCAACGGCGAAGGGCAATTTTTTGTTTTATTTTTGCCTTTTAAAATTTCGGTTTCCATTTTTGTTGCTTCTATTTATTGACATGACAGATCTGAGTAAATACGCTATCTTTATGAAATTATATGATTGTTTGCTTTTTGTGAAATGAAATTGATTTTATTAAATGGTGTAAACAATTCATAAGAAAACAAGGAAAGGGTATTACTTGGCGTATTCGGTTATTTGAAATCATTATTTTGTGCAAAGCTCCAGAAGCGCCGGGCAAAGCTCGTTGGAAATTTATTTAATTTTTTCTCCGTGCTCTCCATCTCATGATAAAAAAATGTCCTTTTGTTAAGTCAATGGAGTTGGTGTATGTATGATCTGCTGGTTAAACTTTATGAATTACCGGAGGATTGGACATTGCAGACCGAACTTGCTGCACGTGGAATAGTTATTCGCAAAGCGATGTCGTATGAAAAATTCCAAGTAATTGATTGGGTCAGAAGAAATTTTGGAACTGGTTGGGCTGGAGAATGTGATGTTTCTTTTGCCAATAATCCCATTTCCTGTTTCATTGCAACATCGGGAGGTATGATTGTTGGCTTCGCCTGTTATGACAGCAGTATGAAAAACTTTTTCGGGCCAATTGGCGTTTTAGAAGATTTTCGCAACAGAAATATTGGAACGGCATTATTGTTGCGCTGTTTGTATTGTATGTCGGTTTCGGGCTATGCATATGCGGTGATAGGCGGAGTCACTGATGCAGATTTTTATGTGAAAACAGTTAACGCGGTACAGATTCCAGATTCTTCGCCCGGTGTTTATAGAGACAGATTAAAAACTGAGAGCTGCGATTAAATATAATAATAATTGATTTTGAAGGGAATATAAAAAATGCGATGCGCAGCCTGTAACAAACATGTTGATATTAAAGGAAAAATTCTTTTTCGTGATGAATGCCCTCTCTGCGGTGCAGATCTCCATGTTTGTAAAAATTGTCTGTTTTACGACTTAGGAGCGGATAATGATTGCCGCGAATCGAGTGCAGAACTCGTGCTTGAAAAAGACAGAGCCAATTTTTGTGAGTATTTTCAGCCAGAAGATGAGAACGAGTCAGGTAATAATTCAACTGATGAAATTAAAATGAAATTAGAGGCTCTTTTTAAAAAAAAATAGCTACAAAGCTTTGAGATGATCGGAAAATAGCAAAATATAACTTAAAGATGCGCATGAATGATCATTTATAACGAAATAATGCTCACTTGAATTTCCACGTCGACTCCAGATCTTCTTTCCTTTTATTTCATAGGGTAGCCGATGAAAGTATGAAATTACAGGAAATTGTATCGGGAAAGGAGGCCTCAGTCAGTCTTCCCTGTTTGATTGGCAGTGAAAGGAAGGCTGATCTTGTATTGCCAGATCAGCCGATTTCTCAGCGTCATGCACTGATTGAGTCTCGTGAAAGAAGGTCTGGATTTCGGACCATCAAAGTACAAACGGAGTACTGATTAACGGCAAAAAAATCGATGGTAAAAGCCGTAATGACGAGGGCAGACTGTTGCCGCTGCGAATACAATTATCTCGTTCTATGTCTATTGAAAATTAGAGAAATGAAAAAGGTCGATTATTTAGTGTAATCCTTTGGACCAAACAAGGGGAAGTCCTCTGAGGAAACCGTCTCGTCAAATTGCTGGACATCATTCTCTTTTGTTTTATTTTCGTCTTTTGTAATTTGTTCTTTTTCCCTGGTGTTGAATTTTTCTACAAATTGTTTTGGTAATGGGTCTTTTTGTTTAACAAGCTCAATCGGAATACGGATTTTATCCCCTTTGAAAATGCGATTTGGATTAATTGTTGGATTATACTCAGCCACAATTTTCCAATTTTTAGCCGCTCCTGTGTACCATTTGGTGATTAGAGACAAATTTTCACCGGGGAAAGAAACAGTATGGATCAAAAAAGCCGGGGGCGATTGCTCTTCTTCATGGGTGTTTTCTAAATGATTTACTTGAACGGTCGCTTCTTCCCTAACTAATGGTTCTTCTTCTTGCGGTGACTGCTTTTTTGGGGCACAACCAATAAATAGTAAAAGCATCACAATGCAAATGGTATGGAAAAAAAAAGGATGGTAAGGTCGATGAATCTTCATTTTTGCTCTCCTGAATTATTTCGAATTTTGCGTAAGTATTTTTGCGCAGGAGCGTTGTCGTGATTTAGGGCGATTGCCTGTTCAAGGTTGGCAACGGCGTCGACATTTTTACCTTGTTTGTTCTGAATCACGGCAAGATTAAAAAGAGCTTCATCTAGATAATCAGGGGAAAATTTGATAACCCTTTTATACATTTCTTCAGATTTTATATAATTTTTTTCTACTGCATAAATAAATCCAAGGTTAAAAAAAGTGTCAGCGGATTTTGGATTGAGTTCGATGACTTTTTCAAAATTCGTGATGGCATGAGCAAAGTCTTTTTGTCGTAAAAAGAGCATGGCGAGTTGGAAATGCCCTTCTTCGTTGACAGGATCTATTTTTACAGCCTTTGTCAGCAAATTAAGCGTATTCTGTGCGTCATTTTTTGCAAGTTTTTTGGCGTATGCTATTAGAGCCTGTGCATATGGTTTAGCCGATTCTTCATGCATGTTGTCGCCTAGTTGCTGTAATACTTCAAATTTTTTAATTGACTCAGCATAGTGTTCTGCGGCCAACGCTCCCATGGCTTCCCTGTATATTTCCCGCTCTGAGATTGTTGGCGAAATATTTTTGCTCTCTTGGAAAGCAACTGTCCGCTCTTGGTCGACAATCATAGAATTTTCAAAGTTTTTTATTAGAGGAGGATGATATGCCTCATTCTTGCTTCCAACAAAAGTTGTTACCAGGGCAATGATGACTGTAATAGCAACGGCTATTCCGGTGTAGACTGTTTTTTTCGAACTGATTGAATATTGATTGTCATGAGGTTCTTTCTTAATCGTATCTTTCAGATAATCTAAGCTAGGTTTCCCTTCCGTTGTCATTTTTGTTTCCATTGCAAGATGAGAAGAACCGTTGGTCTTTGCATTATCCTCGATACCATTGATAAGTTCCCCAACATGCTCTTGCTCAAAGACGATCTCCTCAGCAAAAAGAGTTTTCATATATTTTGAAAGATCCGCGGCAGTTGGATGTTCATTAAATTGCTGCAGACATTCTTCAATGTCTGCCAGCATGTTACTGCAGTTCTGATAACGATCATTCGGATTTTTTGCCAGAGAACGGTAAAGTATATTTATAACTTTTTCAGGAAGATCATTTCTTATTTCCTCCGGTCTTATAAACTTCGCTTCTTTGACAAGTGCAAATATTTGTTTGGGATCACCAACAAACATGCGTTTCCCTGTAACCATTTCGTAAAGAAGGATCCCGCAGGCAAAGATGTCTGAGCGCAAATCAATGGCTTCATCAGAAACTTGTTCCGGAGACATGTAAGCCATTTTGCTTCCAGAACCATCTGTTTTGTTTTTCGGAATTATCGCTTGATTTGGAGTAATGGCAATACCAAAATCAAGAATTTTTACCTCTCCATCATAAGTTATAAAAATATTGCGAGGGTTGATGTTCTTATGAACAATTTGTAAAGACTTGCCCTGGAAATCCTTTAGTTTATGCGCATAATCAAGTCCTCCACAGATTCTTGAGAGAATGAACAGCGCAAATGAAAGCTCAAGTGGATTTTTTTTTTCTCCGGATTTAAGAAAAATCTGATGATAGTCTTTCCCTGATAGAAACTCCATAGCTATAAAGCAACTCTCATCAATACAGCCGAAATCGTAAATTTGAACAATATTCTGATGGTGGAGTAAAGCTGCGAGTTTTGCCGCATTAATGAAATTTTCTGCGAGATCTTCATCATCGGCTAAATTGGGAAGAATTTTTTTTATCGCAATAAGTTCGTTAAATTCTTGAATGCCAGGAATGATGGCCCGATAAATTTCTGCCATGTTACCTTCTGTCAATTTATCCAGAAGTACGTATTTTCCAAGCAATTGTTGTTGAAAGTTTTTCATCGAGTTACTGCGTTTGATTTAAGTTTATTTTAATAAAAAATAATATGCTGATCACCTTTTTGACGTCAAGGAGTATTTGTTTGTGCATTATTCTAGTAGTCTCGTTATCACTCGAATAATTTTTTTGACGAAAACGTCAGAGGGTAAAAAGGAAATTTACAAAAAATAAAGCATTTTTTCTGGCGGTTGTGCGGTGATAATGTTGACCTCAGATTATTACTACAGGCATGCCGAAGGATCAGATACCTAGCGAATCGTGCTTCCTGAACTAATCTGTACGAGTCCCTCATGTCGCGAGTAACTAGAGTGAAGTTTTGTTTCTCCAGAATCGGCAAGATAATTTATACACCTTCATTTTCTCATCAATGACAGCTAAAGAATAAAGAAAATAAAAATCTGTGTCATACCCTATTTCGTCTTTTACGGGTGAGGACTGAAATATTTTTTATCGGAGAAGATAAAAAAATGTTCTGCTTTGAATGGGGTGACCGCGAGAATAGAAGAAAAGGGAGAAAGAAATGACCTATAAGAGATGAAAACCTTTATTCTCCAATTATTTTTACCAATACCCTTTTCCGACGCCGGCCATCAAATTCTCCGTAAAATATCTGTTCCCAGGTGCCGAAATGCAGCTTCCCTTCCGTAACGGCAACCACGACCTCTCTACCCATGATTTGTCTTTTCATGTGAGCATCGGCGTTGTCCTCAAAACCGTTATGGCGATATTGGGATACTGGAGCATGGGGGGCAAGTTTTTCAAGCCAGACATCATAATCATGATGGAGACCTGACTCATCGTCATTAATAAATACAGATGCTGTTATATGCATAGCATTACACAGAAGAAGACCTTCTTTTATACCACTTTCTTCAAGACATTTTTCTACCTGGCTGGTTATATTGATAAATGCTCTGCGGGTTGGAACTTCAAACCAGAGTTCTTTGTGATAGTTTTTCATAGTCGTTTTTCTCCAGGGAATCAGTATATAATTGGTCTGCCTGATCTATGAATAAGTATGTTGTCCGAGCCGTTTTATCACGCAACAGATTATAAAAACAGTATTTTTTTCAACATTTATTTTCTTACAGAGTCTTGTTTTGGTATAATATCAGAGATTAAAAATATGAAGATGTCAAAATGATAAAATTCCATGTAATCGGGTAGGGATTTTTCCCCCGTAAGTTGACCAAGGAGGATTATGAAAACAAAACTCAGCCTGGTCATGGTGTTATTGCTTGCGGTAATAATTTTTACCCTGCAGAATACAGAGATGATAAGTATTCGTTTCTTGTTCTGGGATTTTTCTCTTTCCAGGGCGCTTATGCTTTTTCTTGTCCTGGCCATCGGTATTTTACTTGGATTTCTGCTTGGGACATATCGTGGAAGCGGATATGGAAATGATCCCGGGTTCCCCCAATGGAAAGATAACGATAGGAGAGACGTATGAATCTGTCCTCTCTTTTTTCTCCAAAATCTATTGCAGTCATTGGGGTTTCAGCCGGTAACTACCGGCACCCCGCCAATGTCATTTTTACAAAAAATCTTTTGCGCTATCCTGTAAAGACCTACCCTGTCAATATCAAGGGCGGCATGATTGACGGGGAACATGTCTACACCTCCGTTGGTTCTATCCCCGAGAAAGTCGATTTGGCTGTTATTGCCATCAGAGCAGAATATGTGCCTGGTGTGCTTGAAGAATGTATTAAGGCGGGAGCTAAAAGCGCCATTATTATCTCCGGAGGGTTTTCTGAAGCCGGAAATGATGATTTACAGGAAAGACTTGTAACAATAGCCTCTGAAAAGAATTTCCCATTTGTCGGTCCCAACTGTCTTGGTATTTATTCCCCAGGGGTAGTTGACACTTTTTTTATTCCTGCAGAGCGCATGATGCCGCCAGAGACCGGTGATGTTGCCGTTGTAAGTCAGAGTGGTGGCATTCTTGTTGATCTGTTGGTTAAATTCGCTCATGAAGGGGTTGGAATTTCAAGCGCCATTAGTATCGGCAATAAAGCATATCTGAGAGAATTACAGTTGCTTGAGTTTCTTGATAAGGATCCCCGAACCGGTGTTATTGTTTTTTATGTCGAAGGTTTTGCCCGTAATGAGGGAAGGGCCTTTGTCCAGCGTGCTGCAAAATGCCGCAAACCGGTTATAGTACTCAAAGCGGGAAAGACCAGTGAAGGCCGCGTCGCCGTATCTAGTCATACCGCTTCGCTGGCTGGTGATTACCGAGTGTTTGCCTCGGTTCTTGCGCAGCATGGCATTATCGAGGCCCGTAATGAATTAGAACTTGTTTCCTACTGTGAGGCATTAAGCTGTTACCCTGATACAGTTATCCAGGGGAGGGTGGGTATCATCAGCGGAAGCGGCGGGCATGGTGCCATGGCAGTGGACGCATGCATTAATGGTGGGCTTGCGGTACCTCATTTTTCAGCTGATGTTCAGAGAATACTTAAAAATAATCTCTCTGACAATATCCGCAGTATTGCCGCGGTGGGGAATCCCGTCGACCTCACCGGCAGTGCGGTGGAAAATGATTTTATAGCTGCAGTGGAATCTTTCTGCCAGATTCCGGAAATTGACAGCATTCTTTTACTCATGCTCCCCTATTTGCCGGGTATCAGTTCCGATCTTGGAGCCCGGCTCAGCAAAATATTTAGAAATTATGGCAAACCTCTTGTTGCATATGTCCCGCATATAGAAAAATACCGAATGCTGATTGAAGGATTTGAACTCAATAGCGTGCCGGTAGCTTCATCGATTGAAAGTGCAGTGCTTATGACTCACGTTCTCAGGAGGTGCCGTCTTTGTTAAAAAATAAAATAATAGAACGCTTACACTATGGCAGAAAGAACGGATGGCTTATGGAGCCGGAAGCGAAGTGGCTTTTCGCATCAGCAGGTCTTCCTGTGCCGCGTTTTGCCTGGGGCAAAAATATTGAGGAATGTCTGAAAAATGCGGAACAGATTACTTATCCCCTGGTTGCAAAGGTTGTCTCTCCAGAAGTAGTTCATAAATCTGAAGTGGGTGGTGTGGCTGTTGGATTGGCGGATAAAGAGGAATTACGTCAATTTTATGAAAAAGTTAGCGGTTTTCAAGGGTTTTCCGGTCTATTGCTTGAAGAAATACTTGTCGGAACGGAGATGATTATCGGAGCCAAAATAGATTACCAATTCGGCCTGATTATTCTCCTGGGCATAGGCGGAACGAGCGTAGAAATTTATAATGATGTTTCAATTCGTATGGCTCCTTTAACAGAGACAGACGTTTTTTCCATGCTGCATGAATTAAAAGGAGAGCAGCTTCTTTCTGGATATCGTGGGAAAAAACCAATCAATAGAGAAAAATTTGCCCAAGTACTTGTCGATTTTGCCACATTTGTTCAGTCTCTAGCACCATATATTGAGTCAATTGATCTTAATCCTCTGTTATGTAATGAAAATAGCAGCATAATTGCCGATGCTCGGATCATGCTTAATGAAACTTTCATAAATACAGGGACAGCTGATTCCGGTCAGATATTTTAAGGATAATAAGAGCCGTATGGAATATAAGGATTATTATAAAACGCTTGGGGTTGGGCGGGACGCCACTCAGGACGAGATTAAAAGAAGTTACAGAAAACTTGCCCGTAAATATCATCCCGATGTCAATAAAGATGCGGAGGCGGAGCAGAAATTTAAGGAAGTAGGTGAAGCATACGAGGTTTTAAAAAACCCGGAAAAAAGAGCCGCCTACGACAGAATAGGTACAGGCTGGCAGGAAGGCCAGGAGTTCCGACCTCCGCCGGACTGGAATGCCGGTTTTGAATTCAGCAGTGGTGGTTTTACCGGTGACACAGGACATTTTAGTGATTTTTTTGAAGAGCTTTTCGGTCATGCCGGAGCTGCTGGAAGAAGTTTTCATGTGCGGCGTGAAGGAATGCGCTCCCGGGGTGAAGATCATCATGCCAAGATTATGATTAATCTCGAAGATTCTTATAATGGTACCGTCCAGACAATAACCTTGCAGAAAACTGAAATCGATGAAAGTGGCAGGATATCGGTAAAACCGCATACCTTGAATATTCATATTCCCAAAGGGATAACCGAAGGACAGTCAATTCGGCTGGCAGAACAGGGAGGGCCGGGGTTTGGTGGCGGACCTCAAGGTGATCTCTATACGGAAATCGCATTTTATCCCCACCGGCTGTTCCGCCCAGACAAAAAGGATATTTTTCTTGATCTGCCGATAACACCTTGGGAAGCAGCGCTTGGGGCAAAAGTAACTGTCCCGACCCTGGGGGGCAGGGTGGAAATGAAGATTCCTGCAGGATCTCAAGCAGGACAAAAACTCCGTTTGAAAAATAAGGGATTACCCGGTAATCCGAATGGAGACCAGTTTGTCGTTTTGAAAATTGTTGTTCCTCGGGCGGATACTCCTGAAGCCAGGGAATTATATAAGAAAATGGCGTCGGTCATGTCTATGAATCCACGCAGTGGACTTGGAGTCTGAAATATGGCAAAGAAAAGAAAAGAATTTCTAACGTGCCCACCGCTGACAGGAATGCTCCTTGACGATCAGGTAAAATTTTCCTTTGATGAATTTTGTCGCATCTGCGACATAGATTCTGACGTTGTTGCGGAGATGATAGATGAAGGGTTGATTGATCCTCAGGGAAGGGTTCCAGATGAATGGCGGTTCCGATGCTGCGAGGTGCGTCGTGTCCAGATTGCCATGCGTCTGCAGCGTGATCTCCGCGTCAACCTGCCGGGTGCAGCAGTTATTCTCGATTTACTCGATGAACTTGAAGAACTGCGCCGGCGCCTGTAGTTTGTCGTAATATGATCATGACTACTTCGAAATTCAGTAATCGTTGGCATTAATCACAGCAAAAATTGTATTCTCTTTTTGCAGAGGGGGCGTATGAATCATCATAACGCAGCTCAGGAATTTCCTAATCTGCCTGCCCGGTTGAACGGCTTGGCGGATCTTGCTGAAAACCTCTGGTGGAGTTGGCATCCTGCAGCTCGTGTCTTGTATAAAATGATAGATCGCCAAGCATGGAAGTCGAGCGTGCATAATCCGGACAAGATGTTGAGGGACATCTCTAAGGAACTGCTTGAGGCTGCGGCGAACAGGCCTGATTATCTCCGCTATTATGATCTGGTTATGTCGCGATTTCGTAAATATATGGTGTCTCGAGGATGTTCTCTCTTTCCCGAATTTGACCATCATTCTCCTATCCATGTTGCTTATTTCAGTGCTGAATACGGTCTCCATCGTTCTCTGCCATTTTATGCAGGAGGACTTGGTTTCCTTGCTGGCGATTTCATTAAAGAGTGTAGTGATTTAAATGTTCCGCTCATTGCTGTGGGATTTATGTATCCTGAGGGGTATGTCAACCAACGTATCAGTGAATCCGGTTGGCAGGAAAATGTCAGTACTCTCCTGGATCGAAATCAGGCTTCTATTTCCAGAGTGCTGGATGCTGAAGGGAACCATCTTGTGGTGAAAGTGCCGGTCATTGATCCGCCCATATACGTTGCAGTATGGAAGGTTGATGTCGGCAGAGTCCCTCTTTATCTGCTTGATACGGACATAGAGCAAAATGATCCATGGAACAGAGGAATTTCAGCCAGACTCTATATCGGCGATATGGAGCAACGTCTGCGACAGGAAATTGTTCTCGGTATCGGCGGCATGGAGGTGCTTCAAGCTCTGCATGTCACACATTCGGTTGTGCATTTGAATGAAGGTCATGCTGCCTTTGCTCTGCTGGAAAGATTACGCGACAGATTGCAGCAGGGTTTGTCGCAGGAAGAGTCTTTTGACAATGTTCGCCAGACGACTATTTTCACCACCCATACACCTGTCCCTGCTGGCCATGATGTATTCCCTTTCCCCTTGATGGATAAATACTTTCGAAACTTCTGGCCTTCACTGCAGATGGATCGGGACACTTTTCTTAATCTGGGCGTGCATCCCCAGGAGCCCAACAGCGGGTTCAATATGACGGCTTTTGCCTTGCGTTTATCTGGCTATCGAAATGGAGTGAGCCGCAAACATGGTGAGGTGGCAAATCAGATGTGGCAGGTGCTGTGGGAAAGCAAAGACCGGCAAACCGAAGCCATAGATTATGTCACTAACGGTGTGCATGTTCCCACCTGGATTGAGCCGAAATTTGAGTTGCTCTTCAATAAATATCTCGGTCCGGACTGGCTGGAAGATCATGATAATCCCTATTTATGGGAAATGATCGATGGAATTCCTGACGATGATTTATGGAAAACTCATATTTGGCTTAAAATGAAACTTTTTAACGTTATTCGAGAGAGAGCCAGACGACGGTGGACT
>QKJV01000439.1 GCA_003249165.1 Desulfobulbaceae bacterium
AATTATCCGACATTCCACCTCAACATGGATCGAACGGCATGAATATTCACAGTGAAAAAATTCTCATACTTGATTTCGGTTCCCAGACAACCCAACTCATTGCCCGGCGCATACGAGAGCAGAAAGTCTACAGCGAAATTCACCCTTACACGCTGCCTCTTGATCGTATTAAAGAGATGCAGCCTAAAGGGATAGTCCTCTCAGGAGGACCTGCAAGCGTCTATGACAGTGATGCGCCTTTAAGTGATCCAGGCCTGTTTGACCTTGGTATTCCCGTTCTCGGTATCTGTTACGGAGCCCAGCTTATGACCCAGCAGCTCGGCGGCAGGGTTGAAAAAGCAGCAAAACGTGAATTCGGCAAATCCGATCTTGAAATAAAATTTACCGGTGGCCTTTTTGCCGGATTTGAGACAGAAACCCGCCAGTACCAGGTATGGATGAGCCATGGTGACCGGATTGAAGTCCTGCCTTCCGGTTTCATTGCGTCAGCAGTCAGTGAACATTCTCCAAATGCCGCCATTCGCCATGAAACTAAAAAGCTCATGGGGGTGCAGTTCCACCCAGAAGTGGCGCATACCTTGATCGGTAATGATATATTGCGAAATTTTATTTTCGGCATGTGCGGATGTGAACCAAACTGGACCATGCATAACTTTGTTGAATCCACAGTCCAGGCCATTCGTGAAAAGGTCGGTGGAGAAAAAGTTATCTGCGCCCTGTCGGGGGGTGTCGACTCTTCTGTCACAGCTGCCCTTGTCCACCGGGCCATTGGAGAACAACTCACCTGCATTTATGTTAATAACGGCCTGATGCGCACAGGTGAAACGGCCAGCCTCATGCGTTTTTTCCGGGAGAAGACACACTTAAACGTTATTGACATCGACGGAGAAAACTATTTTCTTGACCGCCTCAAGGGGGTCGTTGATCCTGAAGAAAAACGAAAACGTATCGGCTATGGATTTATCTCTATTTTTGAAGAAGAAGCAAAAAAACTCGGAAATGTGAAATACCTCGCCCAGGGAACTCTGTATCCTGATGTCATTGAAAGTGTTTCGTTTCGCGGAGGAGCCGTAATTAAATCACACCACAATGTCGGCGGATTGCCCGAAGTGATGAAGCTGGCTCTCATTGAACCCTTGCGTGAACTTTTCAAAGATGAGGTACGTCACCTCGGCCTCGAACTTGGGCTGCCGGAAGAGGCCATTTACCGCCAGCCGTTTCCTGGACCGGGACTCGGCATACGTATAATGGGTGAAGTCACCGGCGAAAGACTCAAAGTACTTCGACAGGCCGATGTTATCGTTTTGGAAGAAATGAAAAAATCAGGATATTACCGCAAAGTATGGCAATCTTTTGCTGTTTTGCTGCCGATTCAGACAGTTGGCGTCATGGGTGACGAACGAACCTATGAACATGTTGTTGCTTTACGGGCTGTCGACAGTGTCGATGCTATGACGGCCGACTGGTCACGTCTCCCGTATGATTTGCTCGGACGCATTTCAAACAGGATTATCAACGAAGTGCGGGGGGTAAACAGGGTCGTATTTGATATATCCTCCAAGCCACCGAGCACCATTGAATGGGAATAAAAAAAATCGATTTTCTGAAGTTAAAGGTCTCATTCCTAATTGAAAAATTAAAATAGAATGCTGAAGACAGGCATATACGTTGACGCGGAAAATATCCGTCTCTGCGGCGGCTATGGAATGCGCTATAATGTACTGGTTGACTTGGCCAATAGCGGCAACTCAATAATGCTCAGGGCCAATTCATATCTTGCCGAAGATCTTGAAAGAACCAAAACCGATCCGGAATATCGGCAGAAATTGTATAACTATCATGATATTCTGCGTAAATGCGGGTTCAAAATCATCAAGAAGTATATTCAGCGTTATGTTGATGAAGACGGGACGATAACAACAAAAGCCAATGCCGACATGGACCTTGCGATTGACGCTATCCAGCAGGCGCGAAATCTCGATAGAATTCTACTTGTAACAGGAGATGGGGATTTCCTCCGGCTGGTAACCGCTTTGCAAAACATGGGCTGCCGTGTTGAAGTAATCGGTTTCAACAATGTCAGTACGGCCCTTAAAGAAGAGGCTGATTTTTTTCTACCTGGTTTTCTTGTTCCAGGACTTCTTCCGATCATTGGTGAAAGAGAAAACGAGGAATGGCAACGGGGAATGGTAGCTACCTACAAAGCCGACCGAGGCTTCGGCTTTATGCGATATCACCTTTTGACACTCGATGGGCTAGAGACACGGACCGTTTTTTTTCACTGTTCCAGATCTCCTTACGAAAATGAAGCTCATATTTTCAGTACCCCGGGCAACATTTTTGAATTCCAGATCAGCCCCACCTCAAAGGATGCAGCAAAACTCGAAGCCATTAATATCCGGCTTTTTAACGATGAAGATTTCAAGTGAGTTTTTTCCCTGGAAGGCAAGCTGGACAATATTCACTACAAACAAATGATAAATGACTGACACGCACTTCAAGATGCGTATAATGAAAAAGAGGAGGCCAGAAATATAACATGAAAATACCCCTGTAAAAAGATCAACAGCAAAGGGAATCTTTTTGCGGGCATACCGGAATCCGCCGGGGAACAGCCATGGAACCAATACATATTGACAACGCCTT
Source organism: Desulfobulbaceae bacterium (assembly GCA_003249165.1). GTDB lineage: Bacteria > Desulfobacterota > Desulfobulbia > Desulfobulbales > SURF-16 > SURF-16. The sequence continues at coordinate 2,647 of QKJV01000439.1, forward strand.
ATCCAATCCGGATAAAAGCGAAAGGTTGATGAAAAGCCTGTTTCAGATCATCGAGCTGATGAATACCAGGAAACAGAGGCACTCCCGAACCATGGACAGGGTTCTTCGGGTACTGCTTGACTATCTTGGCGTGGAGCAGGGTTCTCTCATGGTGCTTGAACAAAACATGCTCATTGTCCGCGCCGCCAGCCGTCCGGGAA
>QKJV01000297.1 GCA_003249165.1 Desulfobulbaceae bacterium
TGCTTGAGTATTTGAAGTTTAACGGGGCTTGCAATAAGCCGCGAGGATTGAGGTTAAAATTTCAATTTTAAGCGCAACCGGAGTCGGCTTGATTGCGTGGTGTACGCCCGGCATGGGCGTGATCTTATGGGGTGTAAGTCCCCTGTATGTAAACCCTGTTACTGTCGTGATGACAGGAACATAAATACTAGTCGAAAGCAAGGGCGATCCCGCGAGGGCTCGTCCGGAGGAAGCTGGAGTACAAAGTTATGGGCCGACGAACAGAAATGGCATACAAGGCCGAGTCTCCGGGTAAGTCAGCACAACATGATAAAGCCCCGGGTTTAGGAGATACGGTAAATGCCGCGGTCGTGTAACGACAGATCACGTCCTTATCCGGGGAGGCCTGTCCGGTATGCGGTCCAACTCCCGTTGGAAAGCGCCATACATGGTAACATGTCTGGTTCCCAGGCAGGAGTCAGCAGAGGTCATAGTAGTTCGCCGCCAGCGGACGAAGGACCGAACCCAGAGAAGGAGAAAGGCCCGTCAAGCTCGACTACTGCGATGAACCCGACCGGGGGAGCAGTTAGCCGGCGCGGAGGCGGTATACCCAATCCCGATGAATACCTGTTGGAGCGGATTCTCTCCCGGGCCAACCTGAGTGATGCCTGGAAACAGGTCAAGGCCAATCATGGAGCGCCAGGTGTGGACGACATGCCTGTTGACGACTTCATAACTTACGCTTGGGAGCATTGGCCGGGGATCCGTTCATCCATCTTTGCAGACAATTATAAACCTCTACCGGTCAAAAGAGTAGATATCCCAAAGGCAACAGGGGGCACGCGCCCTCTGGGAATACCTGCTGTCCTTGACCGCTTGATTCAACAAGCTATTGCGCAGGTACTGGTGCCGATCTTTGATCCTGGCTTTTCGGAAGCAAGTTTTGGCTTTCGCAAGGGGCTGTCGCCCCATGATGCCGTGTACCAGGTTCGCCATTACATCCGCGAGGGTTATCGCGTGGCTGTTGATGCGGACCTGGCGAAGTTTTTCGACACGGTGGAGCACGATGTCCTTATGGCCAGGGTCAGCAGAAAGGTGCAGGACAAACGTGTCCTGAAGCTGATTGGCAGATACCTGCGAGCAGGAGTGGTAATAGGTGGCCGCCTCCATGATACCCACAAGGGTGTTCCCCAAGGTGGTCCACTTTCACCATTGCTCAGCAACATTCTTCTGGATGAGCTTGACAAGGAACTGGAAGGGCGATGCCATCGCTTCGCCCGCTATGCTGATGACTTCGTCATTTTGGTGAAAAGTCGTCGGGCGGGCGAGAGGGTTATGGCAAGCATTACCCGGTTCCTGGAAAAGAAACTCAAGCTCGATGTCAACCAGGAGAAGAGCAAGGTGGCTCACACCAACGAGATTACCTTCCTCGGTTTTGCCTTTACGGGCTCTAAGATCCGTTGGTCGAACAAGGTTCTAATACGCTTCAAGCAGCGCATCAAAGAGTTGACCGGGCGGAGTTGGGGCGTCTCCATGGATTATCGACTGTTTAAGCTGTCAGAGTATTTGCGTGGCTGGATGGGCTACTTCGGGATATCGGAGCTGTATCATCCCATACCTGAACTCGACCACTGGTTGCGACGCAGGGTACGCATGTGCTACTTGAAACAGTGGCGCTATTGCCGTACCAAAGTTCGCGAACTAACGAAGCTCGGTACCTTCCTGCGTACAGCAATTTTAGTTGGTTTGAGCCGGAAAGGCCCATGGAGATTATCCCGCACCCTGGCCACCCAATCGGGCATGACCAATCAATGGCTCAAGGATCAAGGTTTGCTATCTTTCAAAGATCTGTGGGTAAACATCCATTACCCGGCTACGGCTCGGTAGCTCATGGGAAACGCCTAGTGCGGACCCGCATGCTAGGTGTTGTGGGGGCTGGGGGAGAAAAACCCCCGGCTACCCGATATATTATCTATAAGAAATTAGATAGATAGCACCATATCTTTTACGAAAACACCAGTGCCTTCAATTTCCACAAGAATGTGTTCTTTCGATTTCAATACATTTACAGTTACAAAGCCATTTCGACCAACTTCTTGACCTTGTTCAATGATTACTGAATCTGATCTAATGCAACTTATAAAGTTCAAGTGGTAGGCTCCCATTACTCCCGACGCGGTTCCTGTTACTGGATCTTCGATTGTTCCCGAAAAAGGTGAAGAAAAATGTCGACCATGCATTTGTGCTTTTGGATTGATAACTTCCAAACAAAATGGATGAATTGATGCGTGACTGAATTGAGCCAACACCTCTGGAAATGCTTGTGTATTTGGCGACATTTTCTTGAAGGATTTTAGTTTCTTTATAGGCACTAAAAGTGTCCAAATACCAGTACTTCCGAAGACAATTGGTAGGTTGATATCTATTTCCTGCTTATTTAGCCCTAATACTGATGCAAGCTTCTGCACACTCCCTTCGAAATTGATAAACTTTGCAGGAATCTGTTTCATTGAAACAGTTATACTAGAATTTTTAGCTTGAATTCTAGCATCAATAACTCCTGCTTTTGTTTCAATAGTTTTAATGTCAAATCGGGATTTTTGCTCATAAAGAGCAATGAGTGAAGCTACAGTGCCATGCCCACATAAATCCATTTCATGGCAAGGAGTAAAATAACGAATTTGAACATCAGCAGTATTTGAATGACAAATAAAAGCTGTTTCGTTAAAACCTACAGTCGCTGCTATTTCCTGCATTTGAATGTCTGTTAAATCATCTGCATCAATTACAACCCCTGCGGGATTGCCTTTGTTGGGTTCAGAAGAAAATGCATCATACTGGTAGATTTTCACAAATTAGCCCTTGTTCAATGTTTTTTAAATATAACGAGTCTGTAGAAAAAGCCATTTTCGCAAATCAGGCTGTCAAGCCGGATCCGCTTTAAAAACTGAGGAGTCCGCTATCACCGAACAACCATTTTCTCCTCTACAGCTTTTTCCTATGTCATTTTTGCTCTCCTGGAGCCCATTTCAGCCTGCTACAGCCTTTTTCCTCTTCTTGCCTGTCCCTTTATACCCCTGCAAATCCATACGCATGGACTTTTTTAAGATTATGCACAATACAAAACAGATTCCACTGGGTATTCACCTTCTTCTTACCTCGCAGGCTGAATCGATCCAGCCGCATCTTCGATCGGATGTGGGCAAAAGGTGGTTCACCAATCGCCAGCCTCAAGCTGTAAATCGATCGACCTACTGTGGTATCGATCTTACGCTTCATCCTTGCCGTGAATCGTTCCTTTCCTTCTTGAGATGTGCCGGGGAAATAGGCCAGCTGTCGAGTCACCGTTGTTTCCGGCTTTCTCAGACAGTGGCTGCGTAGCCGGCAATCCTGACAGTCCCGCTTGGCACCTTTGAATTTATATGCCTTATAATTTTTGACAGTGACGTTGGAACCGCTTCTGTACAACCGTTTGCCTGCAGGACAGATGGCATGGCTCAGGTCATCTGCAAAGGTAAAATCCTCTGGGCGGAACAAACGCCTCCCGCCGGACCTGGAGGCAAAATGATATGTGCGAAGTTCCTTATATCTGTCGCTGGTAATAAAGCGTGGATTACGCTTGCGAAAAAGATTGTCGGCAACGTAGCCATCGATATTTTCAGTAAAGAGATACTCCATATTTTTCTCGGAGTGGTATCCGCTGTCTGCGGCTATTTTCGCTTTGGTAAATATCTCTGCCTCACCGATCTGGTCAAAGTTGCTTCTGATGGTTTCAAGAGCCGGAACCAAAAGATTTGCTTCGCTTCCCTGTCCGTAGGCCTCTACCCCTACAATCACCTGGTGTTTCTCATCAACAGAAGCAACGCCGACATACCCTTGGATGACGCCCTTGGAGGTCGCCATTTTGGCTGATTCATTATCGGTGATATTTGATTTTACAGGCTTGCCACTGGTTCCCTGGCGGTCTTTGTTCTCTTTCAACCAGCTTCGAATTTTAGCGGCATTTTTACTCAGCTTCTCTTTGTACTTCTCGTCCCGCTCCAAAACCTCAGGGGCTTCCTTGTCTTTATCCATGCATTGGTGCCGGATAATCATCCGATGCAGGGCTTTCTCAATTTTCTCCGCCTTGCGTTGCAGGTCTGCCTTGGTTCCGCTCCACTCTTTGGAAGCGTTGCTTGGCAGTTTGCAGCCGTCTATGGCAAACATCTCCTTACCGATGAGATTTTGCTGGTCGCAGACAAGAAGGACCTCAAGAAACAAAGCGGCAACCTCCTTGTCCATGCTCGAAATGAAGTCTGCGATAGTCGTGAAGTGGGGACGGCTGTTGGCAGAAAGTGCCATGAACAGGACGTTTTCTTCACAACATCTGGCAATCGCTCGGCTGGAGGTAATGCCCCGGGAGTAAGCGAAAAGAATGATTTTTAAAAGGATACGGGGATCATATGCAGGAGCCCCAGTCTCATCATTACGGAATCGTTGATCAAAAATGGACAGGTCAAGCTCGTTGTCAACCAGATAGCTTAATGTGTATTCAAAGGTACCCTTCTGAATCTGCTTTTCAAAAAACACAGGGATGAACTGACCTTGAGCATAGGAGTAAGGCTTGTATTTGGCCATGACAGTCGACTTTCTGCAGGGTTGAGCGGTAGGTTACCGTTTGATGCAGCTAAACATACCAGTAACTTACTGTTTTTACTAGATCGAACACCTTTTCCTACAGATTCAACGAGTCTGTAGAAAAAGCCGTTTTAGCGGAGCAGGCTGTCCCGGCGCCTCATTTTTTAAAAATTGAGGCGCTGCTTGCTCCTGGCTACCTTTTTTCTTCTCGACAACCTTTTCTTACGTCATTGATGCTCTCCTGAGCTCGATTCCGGTCCACTGCACCCTCTATCCTACCGTTGCAGGTTCCCATTATGCTTCCGCCAACCCATACGTGTGGACCTTTTTGAGATTATGCACAATACAGAACAGGTTCCATTGGGTATTCACCTTCTTTTTGCCTCGCAGGCTGAATCGATCCAGCCTCATTTTTGATCGGATGTGGGCAAATGGTGGCTCACCTACAGCCAACCTCATGCTGTAAATCGACCGACCTATAGTGGTATCAATCTTTCGCTTCATCTTTTCGGTGAACCGCTCCTGACCTTTTTCTGATGTTCCGGTAAAATAGGCCAGCTGACGAGTTGGCGTTGTCTCGGGTTTCCTCAAACATTCCTTACGTAGTTGGCAGTTCAGGCAGTCCCGTTTGGCACCTTTGAATTTATAAGCCTTGTAGTTTTTGACAGTAACGTTAGAGCCGCTTCGGTATAACCGTTTGCCTGCAGGGCAGATGGCATGGCTCAGGTCATCTGCAAAAGTGAAATCCTCCGGACGGAACAACCGTTTGGCTCCGGACCGGGAGGCAAAATGATATGTGCGAAGTTCTTTATATCGCTGGCTGGTCATGAAGCGGGGATCACGCTTGCGAAAGCGATTGTCGGCGACATAGCCATCGATGTTTTCAGTAAAGAGATACTCCATGTTCTTCTCGGAGTGATATCCGCTGTCTGCTGCTATTTTCGCTTTGGTAAAAATCTCTTCCTCGCCGATCTGGTCAAAGTGGCTTTTTATAGTTTCAAGAGCAGGGACCAAAAGATTTGACTCGCTTCCCTGTCCGTAGGCCTCTGCCCCTACGATCACCTGATGTTTCTTATCTACGGAAGCTACGCCGACATAACCTTGGATAACGCCCTTGGAAGTCGCCATCTTGGCGGATTCATTATCGGTGATGTTTGATTTTACAGCCTTGCCACTGGTTCCCTGGCGGTCTTCGTTTTCTTTCAACCAGCTTCTTATCTTAGCAGCATTTTTCCTCAGTTTCCTTTTGTACTGCTCGTCACGTTCAAGAACCTCTGGCTCTACCATGTCTTTGTCCATACATTGGTGCCGAACAATCATCCGGTGCAAGGCTTTCTCAATTTTCTCTGCCTTGCGTTTCAGATCCGCTCTGGTTCCGCTCCACTCTTTGGAGGCATTGCTCGACAACTTGCAACCGTCTATGGCGAACATCTCCTTGCCAATGAGATTTTGCTGGTCGCAAACCAGCAGGACTTCGAGAAACAGAGCGGCGACCTCCTTGTCCATGCTCGATATAAAGTCCGCAATAGTGGTGAAGTGGGGGCGGCTGTTGGCTGAAAGTGCCATGAACAGGACGTTTTCTTCACAACACCTGGCAATTGCCCGGCTGGAGGTAATGCCCCGGGAGTAGGCGAAAAGAATAATTTTTAATAGGATACGTGGATCGTACGCAGGAGCACCAGTTTCATCGTTTTTGAATTTTGCGTCAAAAATAGAAAGATCAAGCTCATTATCAACAAGATAGTTCAAAGTATACTCAAAGGTACCTTTCTGAATCTGCTTGTTGAAAAATACTGGTATGAACTGTCCCTGAGCGTAGGAGTACGGCTTGTATTTGGCCATGGATTTCGACTTTCTGCAGGGTTAAGCGGTTAATTACCATTTAATGGAGCTAAATATACCAGTAACTACCTGATTTTACATCCTCTAAAACCTTTTCCTACAGATTCAACGTGGAATTAAGCGGCGCGCTCGGGGGCATTAAATAAATACCCGGACCTATATCGCGTCCGCTAAAATGACTTATTGTGGAATTTTTTGTTTTTAAATGTCAACATCATTCCCCGCGCCAAATTTTGTCATATAAATTTTGTTAAGAGAAGTATTAATTGTTACAACATTAAGACAGATTTCGCTATTAGCGCCAATAATCCTTTCAGGTGCTTTTGGGTTGCTCTTCGGTTTATACGGCCAATCATTCCAAGTAGAAATATAGGTAATTCCATTCTTAAAAAAAACTTGTTCACTATGGGTATGACCATAAAATAGCCCAAGTATCCTGTTCGTGGCACCTTTTGAATAATCAACTTGTACATTTTGAGCAAAGTCGCCATATGTCGGCACCGATGACCATTTCATAGCTGACTGAAATGATTGAATAATACCGATAAGCACATCGCTATTCTTTGCAAGATCATCAGCTCCTATCATGCCCTGTAAAAAGGGATTCACATGAGTAAATAGCAACACTTTCCAATCGTCATCCGGCAGAGATAAGGCTGTGTGAGCAAGCCAATTGAGTTGGGCACTGGAATAAGCATAGTTACTTTGACCGGAATACTTCCAAGCATCTATGTTTACAGAATCTCTTATATAAGGAATATCGACAGAGTTCAAAATAATATATCGAACTTTAAGAAGAGATGAATCGTAATAATAATACAAACCATTGCTATTTTCCTTGTCAGTGATCACCCTGCTTTCTAGATGCTTGAACATGATGTCATAATGTTCATGTGGTAGCATAGTGTGTCGTATATTATCTATGTGCTCTGCGACATGAGAATTGTCATCATGGTTACCTTTGACCGGGAAAAAAAGTCCAGGACTTGGCGAGGCCTGAATCAAGAGTTTTGTAATATTTGCTGCGGTGTCAAGATGCTTCTGCTTTGTTTCAGAGTTACCGAGTATATCACCACAACAGATCACGCATGAAAGCTCAATATTCTTATTAATACGATTGATAACATCTATTTCTGTACCTAGAGAGGTAGACGTAAAATGTGCATCAGAAAAAAATAAAAAATTAAAACTGTCATCTGTCTGGATGGATCTAATTTTTGTAAGCTGAGATTCAATAATATATTCCAAAGGTTCTCCTAATACAGTTGTAATCGCAATTAATGCAATTGTAATTATTTTAACTTTTATCGCTTTTGTCCTGCACTTAATCAGGCAGAATGGCCTTCATCCCACTGCTGTCTCATAGTTGATTCCACAAAGTAAGCTGTGGTGATATTAATATTTTTCGGTCCCTGTCGGGCGGTCTGAGCAGGTCTGATAGTGGCCGTCTTTCAAAAAGGTTCAATTGCAGCAATCGGAGTAAATCGGATATTGACCCTCGGAATTTTGCCATAAATTTGAAATAGGCCAGCATCAGGTAGATACAAAGTGCTATCCAAAGCTGTGTCAACACAGCATTTGCGGAGGTTCCAAGAAACGTCTTTACTTTGAGGTTTTGCTTGATCCATTTGAAAAACAGTTCGATCTGCCACCGCTCTTTATAGATGGCAGCAACCTCGGATGCCCTGAGTTTCTTGGAGTTTGTAAGGAAATGATAGGTAATGCCCGTTTCCGGATCTACATAGATGATCCGGCGGAAAGTAAACGTATAACCACGGAGCTTAACTTTTTGGTCTTCTAAGACATTCGGTGAGTCGGGCTTACGTCGATTACCGTATTCATAAACTTTGGCGTTGCTTTTGAGACGAGTTACAAAGGTGACCTTACGTTTGTCGAGAGCACCATACCAGCTGTAATCTGTGAAACCACGGTCAAAAACAACACATGAGCCCGAAGGAAGGCTCAAAGACCTGGCCCATTCAATTTCATGTTTTTTGCCGTCAGTCATATCCATGAAGACTGGGAGGTGACCATCGGCATCAAGACCAAAATGCAGCTTGATAGCCCCTTTGGACTTGCGATATTGAGCCCACGGAAACACAGAGAGACAAAGGTTCACAGTGGTTGCATCGAGCAAATAGACTTTGCCCTTGAATTTGAAGTTGTGGCTTGGGGCATGTGTCTGACATTTCCTCAGGATTTGGAAAAATGTTTCCTGGTAGATTTCGTATGGCTGCTGCTCATTTACACGGGCCAGAGTTGCCCGGCTGGTTGATTTCATCCCCAAGTGGTACGTCCGTTTCTTTTGGACTCTGATATTATTCACCAGGTCACGAAGGCTCTTTCTTGAGGTGAGTTGAGCAATGGTCATCGCAAGAAACTGGCTCCACCTGTTAAAGGAGCGGAACTTTTGGCCACGATGGTGTTTTTGGGCATACTTTTCAAAATCATGTCTCGGGAAAAAAGAAGCTATCTGATTGAGAATCGTAGTAGAATATGCCATGGCTCGGATCTCCTTGTATTTAAATGTCTTTTAGCGATTTCATTTTAACACAAGTAGCTCTCCGAGCCTTTATTTATTGGTAATTACGTAACTATTTATGAGACAGCAGTGATCCTGTCTAATGATATTGTCGGTTTCAGCCTCCCTTTCGCTTCAGAAGCAATGTTCACAATCCATCCAAAACGTGCGATAGTGGCGAATGGCAGAGATCGCAACACCATATGTTTTGTCAAAAATTATAATTGATTGAATTGCTGGTTAACCTTACCAGCAACTTTCTGCAGAACATTAACCATCTTCGCTTTACGTTTAGAGTCTCAGTAAAGTCAACAATTTATCGTGGATATTCAAATGGTTACGAATAATTAAACTCGATAGCGCGCCCCCTTTGTTTTAAAGTTTCTGCTTGCAGTGGCCAACCAGTGATTTTACATATTTACGAATAGATACTGGCAACTTATGAACCAGAGTTAGATCCAAGGTGCCACAGGAAAAAGGTTAAGTTGACGATGTCGCAAAAATGTTCATTTTGGCAGTGCTTATCTTGCGAACAAATGTCCCCCAGTCCCATGGGTTATGTTATAATAAGCCATGACTTCTTATACCCAGCATCAGCTTTCTTTCCTCAAAGAAAGGGCCTCCAAATACGTTTGGTGGAAAAAACCCAGCGAGGCCATTCAACATCCTCATCTTGTTCTCGCTCAAATGATGAATCTTTGCACCTGGGATGATTTCAGGGACTTACAGAAAGAGTTTTCAAAAGATGAATTGATTGATCTATTGTCAAATGCTGAGATTGGATTGTTTCGGCCTCAATCATGGAATCATTGGTGGATAAAGCTAACAAGCTGTTGTTATGATGATATTCCTCCCATGCCCAAAAGGAATCTTGGATGAATTCATTTACCCCCAACCTTGAAATACTTCCTGTAGAGCAACAAGAGATCTGGCCCCAATTGAGTCCTTTAGCTGAGCAGGGATTCGTCTTGTACGGCGGTACTGCTATTGCCCTTCAATTAGGCCACCGGGTGTCGGTAGATTTCGATTTCTTCAACCATGACGATTTAAACAAAGAATCCATTTTTCAAGATCTGCCTTTCTGCGCACAAGGACAGATTATTCAAAACCAGCCGAATGCGCTTTCTTTGATACACAACAAGGTCCAGCTTTCCTTTTTCGGCGACATTAGTTTTGGCAGAGTCAACGATCCACTACTTTCAAACAGTGGAAATATCGTTGTTGCTAGCCTCGATGACCTCATGGCTACCAAAGTAAAAGTCGTCTTGCAGAGGTGTTCTGCCAAAGACTATCAGGACATTGCAGCAATGGTTCAAGCTGGAGTTTCATTAGAAAAAGGTTTAGCTTCTGCACAACAGATGTATGGTCAAACATTTGTTCCAACCGAATGTTTGAGAGCGCTCACGTATTTCGAAGGAGGAGATCTGGATATCTTGTCCAAGGCGGAAAAAGATACCATTTGTGCCGCCGTGGCTAACGTTCCAAATGAATTGTGCCTTGTTTCGCTTAAAAGCGGGCTTGTTGATATGGACAACCTTGAATGCTAGCTCTCGCTTTTATGAGAACCCTCCTACTTTCCAGCAAAAATAATCTTTGATTTAAATGTTCCATTCAATCTCAACAATTTCATACTTTGCTTAAAGTATAGATTACTCCTCCTTTCCCCCGAGATGAACCACTTGAATCAAGGGTACGTGAGTAAAATTAATCCATCAAACAACTTTATAGTTTAAGATTGCAAAAAGGACCCCCAAAAGCTATATGTAATAAATACATTA
>QKJV01000323.1 GCA_003249165.1 Desulfobulbaceae bacterium
CCGGTCACACAGGTCGTGGCAGAGACGGTGAAGAAGGCTAAAATCACTAGCTATATCATCAAGACAGAAGCGATTCCTTTCCCTGACGTAAAAGGACACATCGTCGGAGTGCTTGAGAAGAGGGGCTTGGCTGTCTTTGAAGACGGCGAGGTCGCGGCTTACCATGCCCAGCTTAGGTTTGACTCTATCAAACAGCAAGGCGGCTCGTTTCAGGGGTATTCGCAGCTAACCTTTAAGGACGGTTCTACAACCATAGCAAAGGTTCAAGGTACCCAGACCCTAACTCCAGGTGAGAAACTCCCAACCGTCACGAGCAAGGGTGAATACATCAAAGGGACTGGTCGGTTCCAAGGAATCAAAGGGAACGTGTCCGCCAGTGGCAAACTCATCACGCCCTATGGTGAGGAAACCAAAGGTGACATGGTTATGGATCTCACCAGCACTTATACTTTGCCTTCCAAGTGACCGTGGTCAGCACGAGGGGGATCTAGATTTCTGTTGTTGACCAAGCAATACGGTCGCCCAACGTGGGGTTGCCGACGTGGCTAAATTAATCCAAATTGCCTTCGGCACCCCCAAACGTTAGTCAATATTTCAAAATGTATCGAGCGAGCCAACGTGGAAATTAACCTTGCCAATCATAAGCTCATGAGCACCTCAATACACTCCTGTTAAGGCTACTACTGTCCTATTTCGAAAATAACATAGGGACAGTATAAATTTCTCTTTGATTTTCCGATAAAACAGACCAAAAATCAGCATGTTGATTCCTTGATTAACCTTACCAGCAATCTTCGCGAAATATTAAACTCCTTCCTTATTCCCCCTCTTCATGTGTGAAAAGCCGTGTCCGTTTACGGTGGGCAGGATCAGATTTGAAAATATTGTTTTGATGAACACAATGCATAGTAACCAAGTAATTATCGAGTTGTACAATGCGCATCCCTGGTTCATGACCATTTTAGCCATCACCACTTTGGGCTGGATTGTGCTCCATCGTTTGTCGCTGTTTGATTCATTACAACGAAAGACTCCGTTGTTTATCGCTTTTGTCGGACTGATCTGCGTCCCCTTGGGGTTTGTTTTTATTGCCTCCATAATTTATTGGTTTTCCATAGATTTCCTGGAGATAAAGGAAGATCTTTGGCCAGCCTCCTTCATTACGCTTTTTCTCTATTTCATAGTGAGTTGGCAATTTGCCAAGGTTGTACACGCTTTTGTCCGTCGAAAGTATTTGGCTTCTCACAGTTCGACATCCACTTCCGTAACCGGCCTATTACGCGGTGGAATTTATGTTTCGTGTATTTTCCTGGCACTCAGCATCTATTTGTGGCAACAGGGACACTCGTTTACCGGTGTGTGGGTCTCGACCGGATTGGCAACCGTGTTTGTCGGTTTTGCTCTGCAACAGGCACTGGGAGATTTTTTCTGTGGTCTGGCAATGAGGGGCGAGGGTGGTTTTCAAATTGGTGACCGCATACGATTGGAAGACGGGACCGAGGGGGCGGTTATTGACATTAACTGGCGTGCGACCTGGCTCCATGACTGGAATAACTCCACCCATGTTATTCCGAACTCAAAATTGGCAAAACAGGGATTTACCAATCTTGGTGGAGAGAGCCAGCACTACCAGCCCTGGTATACTATTAAAATACCTGCAGAAGTAGATCCTCGTTTTGCAAAACAACTGCTCTTGGAAGGTATTTACAGGTGCAAGCATGTGATGAAGCATCCGGCTCCAGTTGTCCTTCTCATGGATGCTTCTACCGTACCCTATACCTATATGTGCTGGATCTGTTTCCCTAATTACCCGGCCATGTTTCGCGGTAAAGAAGAGTTCTATCGCGAAGTCCATTATGTTCTCCAGCAAGCAGGGATTGCTCCTGCCACTGAAACCCGTGAGTGGAGGACTAGGAGAGCAAATGTACCGAAGGCCGAACCTCCGACAATTCAGCTGGCCTTGAAAAGCCAGAAGATTTTTTCTCATCTCTCTCAGGAGGAACTTGAAACGCTTTCCCGTGTTGGGCAACTGTTCTACTACGATAAAGGTGCAACCATTCAGTACCATACCGGGGAGATGGATGCTTTTGACATTATTATAAGTGGCGTGGTCGAGGCCTCAATAGAACTCCCCAGTGGAAAAAAAATGACCAGAGGAGAATTAGGTCCGGGAGAAAGTTATGGCTTGGTCTCCATGTTTACTGATCATCCCATACGTACCCACCGGGTGGCCCAGACCGATGTAACACTCATCCGGATTGATGTCGAAACGATGAAGAGCCTTCTTCATCAACATCCGGAACTTGCTGATCGTATTGCCACTGTTGTCAAGCAACGGCAGGATGAGGCGGAATATTTACGGCTACAGAATGCAACTCTACCCGTTTCCTGCAGTCTAGGAGATATAAAGTGCTACATCAAACAAATGATAAAACGAGATAGAAAGCACTAGATCAAGGGGAGGCCACCTCTTACTGATTCAGGAAAAACCTCAAGCATTGTCTACGCAGAACAGATTGAGCTTGCCAGTATCCACCTTAATCATGCTCTAACGCTGTACAGAAAAACCGGGCTATCTCTCTAGGATAGTCATGGCTCATCATGTCATGATTCTTTGTTGAAAGCATATGCGAAACGCTGTCCGTCAGAACAGCATTTCGGGAATCAACAATGGACTATATCAATTGCCAAAAATGTTTTTTATATTTTTGCCTAAACCTTCGATAAACACTTCCGGTTTACTTCTGGATAAATCGGCTTTCAAAGTCAGTAGCCGCTTATGGTCCGGGACAATTTCCAAGCCCCTGGCAGTATACACTCTGGCTTTTTCAAAATTGAAGGCA
>QKJV01000339.1 GCA_003249165.1 Desulfobulbaceae bacterium
GAAATCGCTCTTTCCGCCGACTGAGGATATCTTTGCCTTAAGAGCATTCCTAAGCTCTACCGTTTTATTAATAAGAGAAACAAAACGATCAGCATCGAAGTTAACGTTAGTCAGGGTGGAAAAAGTTGCTTCGCAAATGAAAAGACCGGTTTCCGGTATTGAAACACCATCATTTCTCGCCTCAATGGCATAAAGCGACAACCCTTGTACGGAGTAAATCAGAAGATCTTGCAGAGCTGCAACATCTGCAGTTTTGCCACAGACGCCAATAGATGTACAGGCCTTGCCCTTAGCTGTTTGCTCACACTGATAACAAAACATAATATTCCTCCCGGTTGAACAGTTAATAAGCTGTGTTATTTTTAATAACGATCTTACCTGGAGTAAATCACGTTCACCTTGACTTAGGTCAAACACAATTTTTTTTATTATTTTTTTTAAGAATCACGAAACAACACACCTATCATTCTCAAACAGAACAAACTACCGGACAATAAAATCAGAACAATGTTTAAGTAACATCGGAAGCAGTGGATAAAAATTTAGGCTTTTAATCCATGCCTGGAAAACAGAAATGTGGCCGCAAACATTTCGAAAAGAAAAAGAAGGGAGAATATTCCACCCCCTCATAAGAAACAGGCTCTGCCCCATAACAAACAGAAAATTTAGAAGAAGCTAAAACGTTGAAGGGTCCTCCGGGGGCAATTGAGACTCATCGAATGGCAAAATGTCTATTTTCGTCAAAAAACGGGTTATAAGCGTTAAAACCTCTTGCTGGTCTTCTCGAACATCTTCTCCCATCAAAGCTCGATCAACTGTCTCAACAATAAATTGTAAATTTAACGTCTCATCAAGAACCCCCGCTCGCCGCAAAAAAGAAAAAACAAAACGCTCATTTTCCAATTTTTCATCGCCATTGTCGCCAAGCTCCTGTTTCAATTTGGTAAGAATATACCACCGCATGGCTGAAAGCATTGCGTCATAGACTGTTGCAAGGCCCGACGCTAATTTGTTTTCCCGCACCCTCCTTAGGCCACATCGCCAATGCAGCTTACAACGCAAAAGCAGAGCCGCGTCCTTACTCATTTTTGTTTCATCCATCATACCAAAATGTGGACACATCTTATTCTCCCGTTTGTCTGCCTATACAATCATAGGCGTCATTAAAATTCACTAATCAAAGACATTTCTCTCTGAGAAAATTTTGTAAAAAAACAAACAAATTATCCACTAGATTATTTTCGTAATACTGCAATGTCAATAGTTCCAAGGTAAACTTTCCGAAGGTAAATTTTAGAAATCCAGAAGCCTTACAATTATAATTTAGATATTTATGTTATTTCCAGTTTGTCATATTATTCATTTTTAGTTAGTTATTTAGTATTTAGCACAATTCTGCTCATTGTAATCATCTAACTATCTTTAAAATTTAATTAATGGAGGTGCAAAATGAAGGAAGGTAAGGCTTGGAGCCCATACCTGGGCGGTGGACTAACCGGTGTCCTGGCCGTAGTGTCAGTGCTGGTTGCTGACAAATATCTTGGCGCGTCTACGACATTTGCCCGGTCCGCCGGCATGCTTGAGCAGCTGGTTTTTCCTAAACATGTCGCGGGACTTGATTACTTCATCAAATATACGCCCAAGATAGACTGGCAATGGATGTTTCTTTTCGGAATACTTTTTGGCTCGTTTTTTTCGGCAATTTCCTCTCACAGTTTTCGAATTCAGAATCCTCCGGACATGTGGGTTGGTCGTTTCGGTTCATGTAAAGTTATCCGCGCAATTGTTGCTTTTATCGGCGGTGCAATAGCACTGTTTGGAGCACGGCTGGCCGGAGGATGCCCAAGCGGTCATGGTTTGAGCGGCCTCATGCAACTTTCGGTAAGTGGTTTTCTGGCTCTGCCCAGCTTCTTTATCGGTGGAATGATTGTCGCTGCTATGCTTTACTGGGGAGGGAAAAAATAATGGATCTTTTCTATGGACTTTTTACTGGTGTACTTTTTGGTTTTTTTCTGCAGAGAAGCCGCGTATTACGCTATGACAAGCAACTTGGGGCGTTACGTCTGAAAGATATGACAATTGTCAAATTCATGCTTAGTGCCGTGCTGGTCGGAATGGTTGGCATCTATCTGTTTCGTGATCTCGGGCTGATCACCAAGCTGGATATTAAAACAACCAGTATTGGAGGTAATATTTTCGGTGGTCTGATGTTCGGATGCGGTTGGGGACTGCTCGGCTATTGTCCGGGAACGCAGATAGGTGCCATCGGTGAGGGAAGATGGGACGCCATCTGGGGAGTCATGGGAATGTTGACCGGAGGCGTCATGTATGCTGAAGCCTATCCCATTTTAAAGAAAACGTTTCTGGCAATGGGCGACTACGGCAAAATTACCTTGCCGCAGGCGCTCGGTATAAATCACTGGTATATCATACCTTTCTTTGTCATTGGCGGATTGCTGTTCTTCAGCTTTCTTGAAAGAAAAAATTTATAAACAACCATTCTGATAACAATGGGCCAGATAACTAATAAATGACTTTATTGTCAAATCTGGCCCACTGGCTGAATACTACCAGGGCCTCTTCCCGCATTGCCTGCTCCATGGGCATTTTCCGTAATCCAGGAGGAAGAAGCAACTCCTTATAAAGAAAATCATCGACAAACCCAAGATCACCGGCATCTTTACGGTCCGCCGCGAAATAAATTTTTTCGATGCCGGCCCAGTAAAGAGCTGCAAGACACATGGGGCAGGGCTCACAATTAACATAAATTTCACAACCGGAAAGATTGTAATCCTTTAATTTGCTGCAGGCCCGCCGGATAGCAACCATTTCTGCATGGCAGGTCGGATCTTTTTTCTTCAGAACCTGGTTCCAGCCCCGGGCGATAATCTTACCTCCACGGACAATTAACGCCCCAAAGGGTCCGCCTTCCCCAGCAAGGGATTTCTCCCTGGAAAGCCTGATTGCCTCATGCATGAAATCCGGATTCACGATGCATCCTCCTGGAATATCCCGGTTACAATTTTTTTAATTAGAAAATAATTGAGCGAAACTCAGTGAATAATATCTGAAATTTAGGTTACACGAACAAATATACAGCGAATGAGCATTGCAGAATAGAGAAATCTCGCGTACCTTATCGCGGAAATAATTAGTAAAAGCAGAGGTAACGTTCTCTGTTCCTGACGACAAAAAAAATAAAAGACAGATAACCTTGGATTATTTTCTCATTATCCTCTCATATCTTATCGGCTCGATTCCCTTTGGGCTCCTGCTCGGCAAATTGGCCGGAATTGATGTAAGGAAGGACGGAAGCGGTAATATCGGGGCAACAAACGTAAGCAGGCTGGTAGGTAAAAAAGTAGGAGCAGCAACGTTGTTGCTCGATGCAGGGAAAGGACTGCTGCCGATGGTTGCAGCCGGATCATTAGGGCTTTCGCAAAACAGCATTATGCTCTGCGGTGCAGCCGCATTTGCCGGACATCTCTTCCCACTTTATCTTAAGTTCCGCGGTGGCAAAGGAGTCGCAACGGCTTTAGGGATATTTCTGTATCTCTCCCCTTTGGCATTGCTTGTCTGCGTCGTTGCTTTTTTTGCGGCTGTATTTTTATCGGGTTTCGTCTCGGTAGGATCTCTGCTTGCCGCAGCAATAATTCCTGTTTTGATTTTTCTCCAGCAGGGAGTTGGGAGCTGTTTTTATCTGGCCCTCTTCGTCAGTTTGCTTATCTGGCACAAACATAGAAGTAATATCATCCGGCTGCTTAACGGAGAGGAAAAAAGCTGGAAAAAGAAAAAAGAGACTGTCTCATGACAAAAAAAGACTGGGAGAAAATCATAGCGGCCAGAGATCTGCTGGCACTTGGAGAAAAAGCGACCCTGGCAGAAATCAAAAAAGCGTATCGCAGGATGTCAAAAAAATATCACCCTGACCTTGCTGGCAGTAGCCAGAAAAGACCGACTCAGGTAGAAATGCATGAAATTACTGCAGCTTACCAGGTATTGCTGGCATATTGCCAGAATTACCGCTTCCCCTTAGTGATGCAGCAGGACACACTGGATGCTGAAGACTGGTGGATGGACAGGTTTGGGCAGGATCCGCTATGGGGCAAAAAAGACACTGAGAATTAGGCGTGCAGGTCAGTGTTCCTCGCAATACTGAGCATTCCCCGGCAGATTTTCAGTCCACGCAGCCCACCGTTTGTTTCCAATCATTTCAGCGCCCACCAAAACTGAACTTGCATCATCTAACAACAGAAATCAGTTAAGATATTTCTCATTTATTGTAATTTTGCCAGTTTTGGTAAGATAATCAATCCAGGCATCCATAAGTTCCTGCTGTTTTTCCATTTTCAGCCTGTTTTCAAACGACTTTTTAGCTCCAACATTGTTATCGGCAAATTCCTTTTTGTCCTTAAAACGACAGACATAGAAAGCATTACCCGCGGCAATCACTTTTTCAGGATAGGGAGCACCTGGTCCAAGAGTCAGCCCTGCTGCGACAACATCGGGGGGGAGATCATTGGTTGTTCTTCTCATGCGGGATAAATAATCTGAGATCCGGATTTTCAAACCTTTTTCATGTACTGCGCTGCTGAAATCGCCCGCCTTCCCATCACGCAGAGCGAGAAGTGTCTCTTCCGCATCTTTGCGGCAAAGATTTTGTGCCTCTGCCGCAACATAGTCTTTTTCAACCTGCTTTTTGACTTCAGCAAGAGGAGGAATTACAGACTCTTTCCTGTCTTCGACAAACAAAATAGTGTACCCTTCCGGACTTTCAATAAGAGAGCTGAGCTCTCCTTTTTTGAGTGAAAAGGCGGTTTCAATCACTGAAGAATTGTTTGCCAGTGAAGCAGGAGGGGCAGACTGGGTAAAAAAATCCGTCTGCGACAAAACCACTTTAAAACTGTCAGCATATTTCATCAGGCTGCCGGCAAAAATGATTTTCTCATACGCCTCATTGGCTTTCTCAAAAGCCTTGTTAACTGCCTGCTGCTTTTTGAGTTTTATTTCAATATCATTTTTTACACTTTGCAACGGTTTAATTTCGGCAGGCTGAATATCATCAAGCTTTATGATATGAAAACCAAACGGTGTCTCAACAATGTCACTCACATCCCCTTTCTTAAGCGCAAAAACGGCATCCTCAAAAGGTTTTACCATTTCACCACGGCTGAAAAAACCAAGTTCCCCTCCCTGAGGCGCGGATCCGTCTTCTGAATACTGTCGGGCAAGAGCTGAAAAATCCTCTCCCGCGCGGGCTTTTTCCAGAATTTTTTCCATTTCCACCCGTCTGGCCTGTTTATCCTTTCCCGCCGTCTTCAAAAGGATATGGCTGGCACGTCTTTTTTCCAACTGTCCGAATTCTTCCTGATGAGTATCGTAATAGTGTTTAATCTCTTCAGCCGGGATAGTGATTGAATCCATCTCCTCTTTAAGTGGGAAAGAAAGATATTTCAGTTTTATCTGAGGTTGTGTCATGTATTTTTCATTATTTTTTTCAAAATACTGCTTCAGCAACTCATCGTTCACGGGAACTTTGCCCGTGTAATCTGCAGGATCAAAGACCACATATTCAAGCCGGATTTCGTTGTTGTCAAACTGATACCGATCATCAAGTTCAAAAGGCGTTACTCGAGCAAATTGCGCAAGAGCTGAGCCGATTTTTGTCAACAAAAGATCACTTTTCAAACCTTCTTCGAATTTTGTTGGGGTCAGCCTGGAGCTTTTCAACACGTCCTGGTAGCGTGTTGTATCAAAAACCCCGTTACTCTGAAAGACGCCCATTTCTTTAATTGCGCCCTGAATTTCATCAGTGCTGACAAAAATACCCATATTATTCCCCCCCTGCTGGAGGAGCATTTTTTGAATCAGATCATGTACCACCTGTTTTTTCAGATTAAACGATTCTATAAATCCTTTGGGGAGACTCCCTCCAAACTGATTTCGGAAATTATCTACAGTTCTCTGGTAAGCCTGATCAAACTCCTGCAAAGTAATTGATTTTCCATTAACGGTAGCCACTGCATTAAGAGCTCCTTTATTTTTCCCACCAACACCCCAGAAAATGAAGACAACAATTATAATAAGTACAGTAGCCTGCAGATAAGGGGACTGTGCTTTACGGCGCAACAGATCAAGCATACAGAAAACTCCTTCTATCGAACGGGAATCTCACGCCTCTCTTTCATCAAAACCAAGATTTCACAACAGTGAAACACCTCAGGAAACCAAGGTTCTGCCGAACAAAAGCTAGATAATATTAAATTTTCACGGCATGTAATTGCCGTAAGTCTTTCCTTATTTATTTAAACAGCGGTAAATTAGCCATGCGCAGGCAAAAAAGTCAATTATTTCGTCGCTGCAAGGTTTTGCCCCCAGGAAAGATTGACCACCAGCGGCACCGCGAGCTGCATTACATTTTCCATGGCCTCCTTTACCAGCTGGGCAACATGGTCCTGTTCGGCCAGAGGAACTTCAAAAATAAGTTCATCGTGTATTTGCAGCAATATCTCGGTTTTCATGTTGCCCGAACGCAACATACGATCCGCGTGAATAGTTGCGAGCTTAATGATATCTGCCGCAGTTCCCTGGATCGGTGTGTTCAGGGCGGTGCGTTCGGCGAATTCCCTGATTGTTTTGTTAGTGCTTTTAATATCAGGCAGGATCCTGCGCCGCTTAAACAGGGTAGTGACAAATCCATCACATCGTGCCTGCTCAATAATTTCTTCCATGAATTTCTTTACACCTGAATAAAGATCAAAATAGCGATTAATAAAGGTCTGCGCTTCCTTGCGACTGATATTTAGCTGCGATGACAAACCGAAAGCACTCATACCGTAAACGATACCGAAGTTTATACTCTTTGCGACCCGCCGCATCTGGGGTGTAATAAGCGATGGGTGCACACGAAAAATTTCCGCCGCAGTTTGGTTGTGTACATCGTTACCTGCCACAAAAGCTTCGACAAGAGCCGCATCCCCCGAGTAATGAGCCAGAACCCTGAGATCAATCTGAGAATAATCTGCTGCGAGTAAAATATGTCCGGGAGAGGCAATAAACGCTTCCCGTATACGCTGCCCTTCTCGTGTGCGTACGGGGATATTCTGCAAGTTTGGATTACTGCTGCTTAATCGCCCGGTAGCGGTTATCGTCTGATTGAAAGAAGTATGAATCCTGCCTGTGCGGGGATGGACCAGGCCGGCAAGCTTATCTATATAAGTTGATTTCAATTTACTGATAGTACGGTGTTCCAGCAGTGCAGCTGGTAACTCATGGTAAGCGGAGAGTTTTTCCAGCACTTTGACGTCAGTTGAATATCCAGTCTTGGTTTTGCGGCCAAGAGGCAGCTTCAATTTTTCAAAAAGAATAACCCCGAGCTGTTTTGGAGAATTAATATTGAACTCTTCGCCGGCAAGAGAAAATATCTTCTCAGATAAATCTGCAAGCTGTCGGGCAAATTCCTCAGAAAGTCCCTCGAGCAATTCTGCATTGACCAGTATGCCGACCTCCTCCATTCTAGCAAGAATCGGAACAAGAGGCATCTCAAGCTCTTCAAAAAGAGTCCAGAGATCAAGTTCATGCAGTAGCGGTTCGAAAATTTTCCAGAGTTGCATTGTGGAAGAAGCATCTTCGCAGGAATAGTTGCAAGCTTCCGGCAAGGAAACAAAACGAAACGCGTCTGGTCTCTTATCGTTTGCCGTCACCTGTTCAAATGAGGTCATGCTAACGTTGAGATGTTCAACCGCCAAGTCATCAAGCTTATGACTGCGCCGTGTTGGATCAAGAAGGTAGGAGGCAATCATGGTATCCTTCAATGGTCCCTGCAACGTCACTCCTTGTTGTTTCAGCACCGCAAAATCATATTTAAGATTATGGCCGACCTTTGTCAGCCGTTCATCCTCAAATAAGGGTTGCAAAGAAGCAAAGACCTCTTCAATGCTGAACTGACCGGATAGAGGCTCTCCATTTGCATCATGATGACTGATGGGAATATACCATGCTTCGTGGCCGTCGGCAGAGAGGGAAATTCCGACAAGCTCCGCCGTCAGCGGATCTAGAGAGGTAGTCTCGGTATCAAGCGCCAGAACTGATCCTTTTGCGAGCCTTTGACAGATATCCCGCAGTTGTTGTCTCGTCTGCACAAGCACAAACCCTTTCGTCTCCATGGGCGTGGTGGGGGTCTGGCTTTTAAGCAGCCTGGAAAATTCCAGTTCTCGATAAAGCTCCTGCAACCGCTGCTGATCGGGTTGAAGCAGGCGGTAATTCTGCAGCTCCTGAGCTATCGGCAGATCGTTTCTCAAGGCAATTAATTTTTTGGAGAGATAGGCCTGGTTTTGAAAAGTAACAAGTTTTTCTTTGAGCTTTTTCTGAGAGAGCCGCTCAACATTCTGGTAAAGGGAATCAAGGCTACCGAAATCATTGATTAATTTCTCAGCAGTTTTTGGCCCTACGCCGGGAACTCCAGGGACATTGTCGGAGGAGTCCCCGATTAATGCAAAAAGGTCATTAAGTTTTTCCGGAATAACCTTATATTTTTCCGCGACCGCTGTTGTATCCATCAGCTTGTCTGACATTGGGTCCCAGAGAATTATGTGAGGTCCGACAAGCTGGAGAAGATCCTTATCACCAGAGACAATGACAACATCATGTCCTTGGGCCGCAAGAACTTGTGCCGCTGAAGCGATAAGATCGTCAGCTTCGAACCCTTCCATCTCCAGAGCATGAATATTAAAGGCGCGTGTGATTTTACGGATATAGGGAATCTGACAGATCAAGTCATCCGGCATCGGTGGTCGGTTCGCCTTATACGCCTCGTAGAGGACATGGCGGAATGTCGGACCTTTGAGGTCAAAGGCAATGGCCATATAATTGGGATTTTTTTCCCGTATCACTCTGAGCAGAATATTCGTAAAGCCGAAAACTGCATGTGTCGGCAATCCTCTGCTGTTCGACAAAGGAGCTATGGCATGATATGCACGATATATGTAGGCACTGCCATCGATAAGGTAAACACTGTCTTGATTTATCATGCTCCCACTCTAACAGGCGCCTTATTTTTTGGCAATAAAAGGAGGATTCTTACTTTTTTTTAAAGTTTGAGAAAAGAAAGTCGATATGGTAAGCAGTTGAATATGTATAATTGATGAAAAAAATTGCGTGATGTCACTATAAACAAGGGCGCGTGTGCGGACAGGAGCTGGTCATGAAGCTAACGGATGTAATTTCCCAGATCAGAACGGACAATAAAATAGGAATTAAAAAGACCCGGCAGGTTGAAAACAATGTGGAAAGCACAGCTTCCGCCTCGGACACAGTTGATCTCTCCAGCAGTTCCAGGGATGTTCAGAAAATGAAAGAAATTCTGGAACAAAGCCCTCAGACACGCACGGATTTGATAAAATCCCTGAAAGCCCAGATTGAAGCAGGGACATATCATGTCGATTCGCGAGATATCGCCGATAAAATGATGGATGAGTTTCTCCCTGAAAATCAAATTCAGCTGCAATAATATTCCGCTCAAATTATTACTGTCTTTTTTATTGGATGGTTTTATCGTGAACCGGCCGCATGGCCGGTTTTTTTTATACCTTATCCCTGAAGAAATCACTTTATTTCTGCCAGTTCTCATTTTGCAGGCAACAAACGATGACATGGATCATACTTCTGAGGATCAAGAACGACCTGCACAGCAATCTGACGTCTGGAATTAAGAATAATTGGACCTAAAAGATTTGCCGTCATATCCTGCGGATTGTTCTTCGGAATTGTGAGAATCAACAGAACATCCTTTTCACTTTCTGAGGTTATAAACAACTCCTGCAATATTTGCCGCGGAATTTCCGGCCGGTAATCCAGTCCGATAAAGGCAGCCGGCAGGACTACAAAAGCAAGCTGAGGATTATCTAGCGATTGCAACCACATAAAAGGTGATTTCGGACTGTGGGATTTCAGGATAAAACGTGCTGACTCCGGAAAACCAAAAAATGGGTTCAACATGGAAATTACCCGATCCTTGTCCACAACAATCTCTCCGAATCTGCTGGTCTGCACCTTGATTTCTTTATCAGTCCCGGGCTGACCGATTTCCTGTGCTAATACGTTCATTATTTTTCCTCTTACTTTTCCAAAGGGAAAACTGCGGACAGAATGGATAAATCTTCCGGAGAATCCATAGCGGCCCTCTTATTTTCCTCAACAATCCGCTGATAAATCTCCTCTCGATGGACAATGACCTTATCCGGAGCCTCTATCCCGAGTTTGACGAGACCTCCCTTATTCTCCAAAACTCTGATTTTAATATTGTCGGCAATGATAATTGCCTCGCCAACCTTTCTGGAAAGGATAAGCATGGATGTTTCTCCTAAAGAAGTGTCCGAACCTGCCAAAATGCGGCAGGACTTGAAATTCCCATATGATAAAGTTCTCCGTACTCTAACACTTCTTATGTCAAATAATCAACCAGGCTCAGTTGCATGGTTTTCGCGGCTGCGCTCAGCGCTGCCTGGTATGCGATTTCTTTTGTCTTCAGCTGCAGGATTACCTCGGTCAAATCGGCATCTTGCACCTCCGAAAGACTTTCCTGATTGGCTAACTCAAGATTTGAATATATCTGGTTCTGTATCGTTATTCTGTTGGCCCTGGCACCGAAATCGGCAATCTGGGTTGACAATGAAGTCAATACTCCATCAAGATCATCAAGCACCTTCGTCAATCCCTGATTCTGTATGCCAAAGGAATTGAGCGTATTGCTGCTATCATCACTGATATCAAAAGTATACCTATCGGGATCGGAACTTTCTATATGAAGCTGCCCATTACTGTCCCAACTACTCTGCAAGCCGGAAATTCCGTTGATTTTCCGGGCGATGGATTCCGGGGTGTCAACCGTAATATCGACCGAGATCTTCATATCAATAGAAAGAGGAGGATAAACATCATGATCCGTCACCGAAATAGTGAAATCACCCGTCCGGAATTTCTCCTGCAGCGAGTCATCCGCATTATTGAGAGATTCAAGGGTAGTGCCAATCTTATCCTTATCCAGAGCATAAGGGCTGGTGACAAAGGTATAGTTCGTCCCACGTAAATAATCTTCCGCATCCTTAAACGCTTTGAAAACACCGGTCTCGGAGACGGCCTCTTCACCGTTTTTGGCAATTCCCATGGTAGTGTTTACGCCGACTTTTATCTCAATGCCATTATCTCGGTCGCCAGTGTAACGGACGTTATTGGCCAATTTGGAAAAGGAGAGAACCGAAAGCTTTCCATCGCCTGGCTTATCGGCCGCCTCACCTGTAAATCCTGAACCGTCAGAAAGACCGATTGCCGCAAAACCAGGCTCTTCACCTCCTGGAGAGACAGTACTTTCCAGCATAAATGGATGCTCGGACAAAAGCTGAATTGTCCCGCTATAAACCTTGTCAGTGGCCCCTGTGGATGCCGGCCCGTTTAACCTTGCGATATCATTGCCGTTCGCTGTTGTTTGAATATGTAGATTGCGACCATCAACAGCCTTCAAGCCAATATTGCCATTCGCGTCGCGGGTCGCCGCTATACCAGTCTCATCCTGCCGGCTGTTGATGGCGTTCAGAAGGACATTATCCGTATCGCCGGCGACGATATCGGTCGATTCCGCAAAAATATCAACCCCATTGATAACGAGATCTCCCGGGCCAAGGGTGCCTGCTGCCACGGCTTCCTGAGCCTGCAAAAAAACAGGTATCACTTTCGCGGTTACGCCGGTTCCCGCTACTGTTTTTCCGTCAACGTTTACCCAATCACTGCTAATACGGTTTATAGCTGCCGCCTTCTCCCCGGCTGTAGAAAGGGGAAAAACAACGGAATTGTTTGCCACATCATCCGAGACAGCAATCCCGTTTATAACAAGATCTCCGGCAGCAAGATCCGTGATGCTGACGCTGGGAGAAAGCATGTCCTTGACCGGCAAAGCACTGCCCTGAATCCGGTAACCATCACTATAATCGAGCATGAAAGGGGTTGGCTCGGTTTCCGTATACCCCGTTGTCCTATACCCACCGAAAACATATTTTCCATCCAGGCGGCTATTCCCGAGGGCGACGGCCTCCTCCAGATAGACGTGCAACTCATCTGCGATATATGTTCTGGTCGTGGAATTCTGGCTGTCATTGATCGCAGCCAAAATTCGTGTTTTACTCGTCATGACCAGATCTTTAATGCCGGTCAGCGCATCTTCGGCGGCGGAAATCATGGAGCCACCGAAGCTGATATTCGACTGGTACTGGTTGATCTCGGCCAGCGTCGAGCGCTTGCCCAGGGCGCTGACGACATTTATCGGGTTGTCTGAAATTTTCGACATCTGCAGACCGGATGAAATCTGGCTGTTAAGCTGCCACATATCAGAGGTAAACTTATTGAGATTATTACCGATCATTCCGTATATCGTGTTGAGTGTTGTTCGCATGTCACACCGCCTGAAGCAAGGACTGCATCATTTCATCCGATGAGGTTATGAGTTTGGTAGCCGCCGTGTAGGCCTGCTGGAATTTGATCAGGTCCGCCATTTCCTCATCCAGAGAAACTCCGGAAGTGGCATCCTTCATAGCGGTCATCTGGTCGGTAATGAGTGTGTTGTATTCATAGTCCCGCTCAACAGTGCGGCTCTTGATGCCGATATCTCCGACCAGGGTGTTATAAAATCCGTCTAAAGTGTCCTGTGTTCCGCCGGTGAAACGCACATTTTCATCACGCTGAATGTTTGTTATGACAAGCGCGTTGGACTGGTCGCCAGCATATATTTGGCCAGTTAATGTAACAGTACCGGCGGCAATATTGTCCAAGTCTTTGCCGACCACTTCATTGATGGCAATGGAAGAAGCGCTTGAGCCGGTGAAGAATGTATTGAGACCTGCAGTAGCCAGGAAATTGGACGTATCTTCACCAAAGGCAAACTGATGATTGGCATCCGGGGTTAAAACAAGCTTGTTATCTTCTATAGATGCCACAACCCAGGGACTGGATTGTCCGCTGGCATTGGTAATGGAAATATTGATAGCATCAACCACATCCCGCAGTGTATAGGCTCTCTCAAGGGAGACCTCGACAGGTTGCGGTAAAGCTAAGGTATTATCGCTGTTATAAATCCATATTTTGAAGCTGCCACCGTCCGTCTGCAACTCATCTGAATAATCGTAACCCATCATGGAGAGAAGCACGCTATTATCCTCAGCATCAACCACAAGCTGCCCGTCACCACCTTCATCAGTTCTACTGATATTGCCGCCGCCAAGTCCCAGTTGATCGAGAATACGGTCATCCGATCCGCCGTTTATTTCAATCGCTCCTTTGTTGGAAAAAAGCGAAAGCTCGCCGGTATTATGTGCTGCATCGGCGGCATAGCTCCCGTTCGTCAGGCCTAATTTTAATTCGTTAGCCGTGTCAAACCCGTCAAGAATGATGCGAGATTCATCACCTTTATTGGTATTGCGGAAGATAATAGAATTTTCCACGCCACCATTGATGCCATTGCCAATCACTGCCTCGATTGTTATTTTGGGAATATTTTCCGGGCTGTTTGCGGGGTTGTTGTAAGCCTGGATTGCCTGATTAACGGCGGAAGCAATATTGGCAGCCAATGTTGCAGTATCCGAATCATTCGGGGGGCCGGATGTCGTATTGATCGTATAATTGACGTCAATACCATTCACTTGGAAGCTCATTGACATACCATCTTCAGCAGCACCCATTGGGCTTACCGCATTTCCTGTGACTTGAGTGGTAAGTCTGGCCTGTACACCGGCGATTGCATTATTTATAGCCTGAGCAGCGTTATATGTCTTGGCCTGCGCCAGGCCATAAACAGCAGTACCACCGTCAATTTTCCCTATGGGCCTATCATTAATCGTCAGACTTCCGGCAGCAATGCTCTCAGTTGCATGACCTGCATCAATTGCTTTGGTTAGCAAAGTGGTTGTTTCCAGAGGTTCGGCACTGGTAAGCTTTTCTGAAAAAGGAGTCAACCCAACCCCCTGACTATGGAGTTGATTCACTTCCCTGATCATAGCATTGGCCAGTGCATCAAGACGGCCGAGGTAATTTTCCGGCACCCCGGGCTTAATCTCATCATATACTGCCATTGAGCCACCGATACTGCCGCCTAATTCAGAGCCATTGGCAATTGCGGTTTTCATCTTAATATTTTTGCCATTGTAACTGACCCATTGGAGCTTGTCATCCTGCCAGTCAAGCTGCCAGGATGCATTACTTTCTACGAGGGTATGTCCATCTTTCATGAGAACGGTATATGCCCCCGAGCTGGTCTCGAAATAGTTTACTTCGACATAACCCGACAACTCTTTCAGCAGGGTATCCCGCTGATCACGAAGATCATTCTGTTTGTTGTAATCGGTTTCGGAGGTAACTATCTGCTCGTTAAGCTGTGCCAACTGCCCGGTAAGAGAGTTAACGTCATTTACGGCCGAACTGATGTTGACACTCAGCTCGCTTGTGGTATCTGCCAGTTCAGTTGCCATGCTGCGCAATTGATTAACAAGGACTTCGGCATTCTGGACCATTACGGAACGAGTGGACATATCTTCCGGATAGGACGCCAGGTCCTGCCAGCTGGCCCAAAATTCACTCATCAACTCGTTAACCGCAAGTCCGGGAACCTCGTTAAATGTCGTCTCGACCATTCCCATTGATTTTTGCTGCGCTTCCAGATCGCTCAAAGTGGAATTCTGATCGGTTAATCGTTTCACCATGAACTGGTCATAATGGCGGTAGATCTCGATTCCACGCACACCATTGCCGAAAAACCCGTTCCCTTCAGGCGAAGAGATTGCTGCTCCCAATGTCAGGGTTTGCCTGCTATAGCCGGGAGTATCGACATTGGCAATATTATGACCCGCCACGGCAACTGCCTGCTGATGTGCAAGCAGCGCCTCTTTGGCAGTATTTAATATCTGGGAAATACCGGCCATATCAAACCTCTCTGCTTACCCGTGCAGGAGAGGAATGATATCTCTGCTTCACACCCCGCATACCGTAAACGCTTTTATTGGTCATCTCGCCACAGATAAGCGAAATAGCATCATTCAGATACCCGAGCGTATCACTCGCAAACCGCTTATTGATAAGGTTATTGCTGCTTATTTTCTCGCGCAGTATCGCAAGCTGGTCCCGATATTTTTTTACGACGGAGATCTGATCGCTGGTCATAAAAGGTATCAGTTCGGAAAGTTTGATCATTTTTT
>QKJV01000254.1 GCA_003249165.1 Desulfobulbaceae bacterium
GGGCCATTTCTTCTCTGGTACACTCCTCATCAACGTGGGCAGTTTCAAGCAGCAGGACGCCGGCAGCAAGATGGATATTTTCCAGCTTTCCCTGTTTTTTCCCCTTTTCATCGCTCTTGCCATTTACAATTTTTTTAAGCAGATCAAACATTTTTCACCTTATTTTTATCTCGACTTTTTTTGCTCCGATTTTTTTCAAAAAATCACTCATCCCACTTTTTAATGCCAAAGAAGATGACGCTCCGAGCAAAACTCCATATCTTTTCCGGAAACAGGATCGCGGAAGCGGACCCTCTGCGCCAGCAGCTGCAAGGGCCGATTGAAATCGTCTTCAGCGCGGGGCAGCAGTTCCGGATACCACCTGTCATGCAGAATTCTGAAGCCAAGACAACTCAGATGGACCCGAAGCTGATGTTTTTTCCCGGTTTCAGGATGTAACTGGAATAACCCTTTATCTCCACGCCACTCCAGCAGTTGAATGCGTGAACGGCTATTTGCAGCGCCGGCAACCACTTTCATCCTGAACCAGGGCTCTCCTGGTAAAAGCCTGTTTATCACGGTCCAAGAGGTTTCAGCAGGAGGGACCGCAGACTCCGCTACCGCCTGATACGTTTTTTCCACCTTCCCCAACCGAAAGAGATCAGAAAACAGGACGATCCCCGCTGTTTCCCGGTCTATCCGATGCAACGGAACCAGATCGGTATTGCCGGTTTTCCTCTTCAATCGGGCAAGCAGGCATTCATTCACATACGGACCAGCAGGAACGACCGGCAAAAAATGGGGTTTGCAGACTACAAGAATTTCATCATTGCAAAAAAGTATGTTTTCCGCAAAGGGAATAACAGGCTCTACCTCCACTTCTCTGCGATAAAAAATTTTCCGGCCCGGAACGAGTTTGGTTCCTGCGGTAACCGGTCTACAATCCCAGTCAAGGACTTTTTCCTCATCTATCCGTCTGTTCCAGTTTTCGCTGCGGACAAATGGAAACCGCATACACAGAAATTCAAGTACCGTGAGATCGGGGTTGGCCGTGTGCGGCATGGTGACAGAGGAAAAAAAATCACTTTCAACCATCGCCTGGTCCTCTAAATACTGAAAACATCATATTACCTATGCAAAGACGGGCTCCCATCATACCGAACTCTATTTCCCTCTACTGTAATGTATTTTCTCTCCTGGAGAAATGCGTTTCTGTTTTTAATACCTGATGAAAAAATTGAAAAAAGCAGATTACATGAAAAGTCAGCGGCAATACGATAAGTAATTTCGGCTTGCAAGAGGCTCGCATCCTTCCCGGACAAAAGCAGCGGGAAGGATGCGACTGGGAACAAATTTATACCATCTGTAAGGCCTTTTTAACCCGTTGAGAGGTTAAAGGAAGTATTCGCAATGCTGCTCCGGTCAGAGCCCTGACGGCATTTGCTACGGCAGGTGCCAGGGGGGGCACCCCGGGCTCACCTACTCCACCGGGAGCTTCACTGCTGGGGACGATATACACCTCGATTTCAGGCATCGCATCCATGCGCAACATGTCGTAGTTATCGAAATTAGATTGGGAAACCCGTCCCTTTTTAAAGGTAATTTCATCATAAAGGGCAGCTGAAAGACCAAAAACGATGCCGGATTCCATTTGAGCCTCAATAGTATCCGGATTAACCGTCCGGCCGCAGTCAATGGCACAAACAACTTTATGAACGCGAATGGTTCCATTATCTGCAACCGACACTTCAGCCACCTGTGCCGCATAACTGCCGAAGGAGCTATGCACGGCAATGCCACGGCCTCTGCCTTTGGGGACTTTACCGGACCACCCGGCCTTTTCGGCGACGAGATCAAGAACCCCGAGTTCCCGGGGATGGTTTGCCAGCAACTGACGGCGATACTGGTAGGGGTCTTTGCCAGCCGCTCTTGCCAGCTCATCAATAAAACATTCCTTGACATAACCTGTGCAGGAATGGCCTACCGATCGCCACCAGAGGACTGGAACTCCAGAAGGCGCCTTATGGTAGTCAACCAGGAAGTTCTCGATTTCATAAGGAGAATCGGCTGCTCCCTCCACAGAGGTTTCATCAATCCCGTTATGGGTGAGGTTCTTTTCCAGAAAAGTCCCCTCAACAATTGACTGGCTGACTATTCGATGATGCCAGGCGATCGGCATGCCGTCATCACCAAGGCCTGCAATTATCCTGTGATAGGAACGGGGACGATAATAGCCGCCCTTAATGTCGTCTTCCCTGGTCCACATGACCTTGACCGGCGCTTTCAGCTTGAAAGAGAGTTCCACAGCCTCTGAAACAAAATGACTGTCAGGGGTCGCCCGCCGACCGAAACCGGCACCAAGCAGGGTGTTGTGCAGAAATACCTTTTCCTTCGGCAGCCCGGTAATAAGAGCTGCTTTGTCACGGTCGGTGGTCTGCATCTGCGAACCGGTCCAGATATCGCATCCATCCGTGCGAACGTCAGCCACACATTGGAGTGGTTCCATTGGCGCATGGGCCAGATAGGGAAGCTCATAGACTGCGTCGAGCTTTACGCCGGCCTTGGCCATAGCCGCCACGATATCTCCCCGCTGGGCGGCAACCAACCCTGGATTTTCCGCCATTTTGGCATATTCTTCCCCTTGTTTTGCGCTGTCAAGATCAGCCAGAGCCCCTTCTTCCCACTCGATCTTGAGGGCATCCCGACCACGTTTGGCGTTCCAGAAACCGTCGGCGATCACCCCTACACCTCTCTCTATCGCGATGACATCCTTGACGCCGGGGATTTTCCTGGCCGCACTGTCATCGTAGCTTTTCATCCTGGCGCCAAATACCGGTGGCCGGGCAATTAAGGCCACAGACATGCCGGGAATCTTGATGTCAATGGCATAGAGGGCGGTCCCATTTGATTTGTCGGGGATATCGAGACGATCCCTGCTTTTCCCGAGAATCTTAAAATCCTTTGGTTCTTTGAGTTTAACCTCGGCAGGCGGCGTCAATTGAGCAGCGTCAGCCACCAGCTGACCATAGGAAAGGCTTTTCCTGCCATGAGAATGAATAATGTGTCCGTTGTCGGCTTTGCAGTTTTGGGGCTCCACTTTCCATTGTTTGGCCGCTGCCGCGATCAACATCATCCGTGCTGTGGCCCCTACACTGCGGAGTCGCTCCCATTCACTGCGCACGCTGGTGCTGCCACCTGTGAGCATCATGTTACCAAACCAGGCATGATTGTAAGCCGGATCAACCGGAGCCGGTTCCACTCGAATTCTGGACCAGTCAGCTTCCAGTTCCTCTGCGATCAGCATG
>QKJV01000367.1 GCA_003249165.1 Desulfobulbaceae bacterium
ACTATCTCACCTACACGCAGGTCAATTTTTTTGAATTCATCAAAGGTGATAAGATTCTCCTCTGTTGGATTTTCCGACTTTGCTTTGTTTTTTTCGCTATCAGATGGTGGGGTAGCCGTTTCGGATTTTTTCTTTTTCCCGGTATCAATTCTGGGAAACAAAGGTTCAGGCAGAGTTATTTCACTCTGTGGAATAAGCAGTCCCCAGGAAGTCTGGAAGGTTAAGTCTGCATCCTGAGTGAGCCCGAGGGCGCGGCGCATTTTTCCGGCTGTTTCAGGCATGACCGGTGTAACGGCAAGGGAGACAAGGCGTAGTGTTTCAAGCAGATAGTAAAAAACAGTATCAAGCCGTTCTTTTTTATTTGGGTCTTTCGCCAGATCCCACGGAGCATTTTCTACAATGTATTTATTGGCGCGACTGATAACTTCCCAGACTGCGCTAAGTGCCCGGTTAAATGAAAATGAGTCCATTTCCCGACAGTAGATTTCTAGCATTGTCTCCGCAGCACGGCGGAGTTCCAGATCAACTTCCGTCGGTGTACCGGGAGCAGGAACCTTGCCTGCTGAGAATTTTGTCACCATAGTCAGCGAACGGCTGAACAGATTGCCGAGGTCGTTGGCCAGATCGGAGTTCTTGCGCATTATAACGGCATCTGTGGAGTAGCCGGAATCAAGACCGAAAGACATTTCACGCAGCAAAAAATAGCGCACGGTGTCAACGCCGAAGGTTTCAACCATCTCTGCCGGCCTTACAACGTTACCCAGACTTTTGCTCATTTTTGTCTCACCGATATTCCAGTAACCATGAACATGCAGTTTTTTAAATGGGATAAGTCCAATCGAACAGAGCATAGTGGGCCAGTAAATGGCGTGGGGTTTGAGAATATCCTTGGCAATGATATGCTCCGCCTCGGCCCAATAACGCGAGAATTTCTCTCCGTCTGGATAGCCGATTCCGGTAAGATAGTTGATCAGGGCATCAAACCATACGTAGGTCACAAAACGATCATCAAAAGGAAGAGGTATTCCCCAGGTAAGTCTGCTGGTGGGGCGGGAGATGCAAAGGTCTTCCAGTGGTTCCTTCAAAAATGAGAGAACCTCATTTCGATAGCGTTCCGGTGTAATAAATTCCGGATGATTGTTGATATGATCAATGAGCCATTGCTGGTATTTACTCATGCGGAAAAAATAATTCTGTTCGGTAATCGATTCAGGTTCTTTCAGGTGATCCGGACATTTCCCGTCTATGAGTTCTTTTTCGGTGAGAAAACGTTCGCATCCTTTGCAGTAGAGTCCTGAATACTCGCTGAAATAGATATCTCCCTGATCATAGACTTTTTGCAGAATGTTTTGAACCGTCCTGACGTGATCGGTGTCTGTGGTGCGGATAAAGTTATCCGGTTCGATCGAGAGCAGCGGCCAGGTATTCCGGAACATGGCACTGATACGGTCAACATATTCCCTGGGTGAAACCCCGGCCGCTTCGGCAGCCTGAACAATCTTATCGCCATGCTCGTCAGTTCCGGTCTGGAACATTACCGAATCGCCACAAAGCCTGCGGTAACGGCAGTAGGTGTCCGCGACAATTGTGGTGAAGGCGTGCCCAAGATGAGGTTGGGCGTTTACGTAAAAAATCGGGGTTGTTATATAGGTATTCATGGAGTCCATTATTCGGAGTTCTTTTCCTTTTTCTCTGGTCGGGCGGGATTTTTTTTCGCGCCCGTCCTGGTTTGACCGGTCGTATAGACTTTTGGGTAACGGTTTCCCATTCTTTGCGAGTAAGAATCCTTGGAACGTCGGGATTATCCGGATCAACCACCGTTACGGTTTCGTCGAGTACGCTTTGTTGGATGACTTTATAAGTTTTACCGTCGAGGCTCAGCTTTTTGCCCGGGCGGGGCATTTCCTTTTTGATGTCGCGATAAGTTGAATATTCATAGGTAAGGCAACAGAGCAGGCGGTTGCATATTCCGGAAATTTTCACCGGATTTAATGGAAGATTTTGCTCTTTGGCCATTTTGATCGAGACAGGAGCGAAATTGTTGATATAGGAAGCGCAGCATAGTTCAAGGCCGCAACACCCTAATCCTCCGACCATTTTCGTTTCATGTCGGACACCTATCTGTCGCATCTCGACTCTTGTACGGAATTCCTGCACCAAATCTTTGACCAGTTGACGGAAGTCGACCCTGTTTTCTGCGGTGAAATAAAAAATAATTTTACTGCCGTTGAAATAACGCTCAACCCTGATCAGTTTCATGGAGAGAGCTTGTTTTACGATCTGTTTCTGGCAGAAGGCGAAGGCTTCCTGTTCCTTCTCCACAAGTCTTTCGAATTTTTCTATTTCGTCCCTGTTGCACAACCGCTGAATAATATAGGCGGTAGTTACCGGATGTTCCGGAGACGATTCGAGCTGAGGGCCGAGAGCAGTCACCCTGGCAGGCTCCGGTCCGTGATCGGTCAGAACCATAACCTGGTCGCCAATTTTAATATCCGGCACCTCGGAAGTGGCGGAAAAAATCTGCTCATTATTCCGGAAACGAATTTTGAAAATTATTTCCATTTTTTCCGGTTCTGATACCTCGTCCTGATGCATTGTATACTCTGGGTTTTATTGAATGGTTATCGCATAAATTATGCGTCAATCTTTAAATATAACATCAAAGCATACCAAAGAAAAGGACTTCGCACACCAATGTCCTGTTGCAGTTGTTCAGAAGCTGTCGTCGAGCCTTGTCAATCATCAACAGTTTGTCGCGCAGGCTGTCATGCCCCCATTTCCGGCAGGCAGCAGGAAGGAGCCTGGCAAGATCTCTGTTTATTATCCGTTCAGTCAATCCCTTATGGGCCAGCATGACATCCCGTATCCAGATCGTGATGAGATCCAGTAACTCTTCAAGATTTTCCTTCGCGTCTGCTGCTTTTTCCGCCAATTGAAAGATTTTTTCCACTGTTTCCGGTGTACCTGGAGCAAGATAGAGCAGGTTTTCTATGATCTCCCCACGCAACTGCAGAAGGTTCTCCTGAAAGAGAAGACGTGCCCTCCCGAGACTTCCCTCGGAAATAGCGGCAAGAGCAGCAGCTGTTTCTTGTTCGACAGAGTCATTCATGAGGGCTTGGGTGACCAGTTCATAAGGAAGAGGATAGAAAGGAACAATCTGACACCGAGACAAAATGGTCGGCAGAATGTCACCTGCTTCATCTCCTGTCAGGATAAAAATGGTATCGGCAGGAGGTTCTTCCAGTGTTTTCAGCAGGCTGTTGGTTACTTCCTTTCGGCGCATGGTCAGGTGTATATCTTTGATGAGCACGACGCGAAAGCGGGCTTCAAAAGGCGGATACGCGAGTGTTTTTTTCAGCTCCCTGATTTGATCGATCTTCAGGGCGTTTGCCGTTCCCTGGGGTTGGATCCTTACTAGATCCGGATGATTGCCGGAATGATATTTCATACAGGATGAACAGCGACCGCATGCATCTCCATTAACAGGCGACAGACAGTTGATTAATGCGGCAAATGCCTGAGCGCATGTTTTTTTCCCAACCCCGGCCGGACCGCGGAATAGATATGCGTGGGCGGTTTTTCCCCGGCTGAATGAGGCGGTTAAAAATTGTTTCGCCCGGGTCTGACCTATTACCGAGTTTAATAATATAAGCATGACAGGAGGGTGTTTTACGGCCAGGAAAAGGACCAGCTTCAGTTGTTGCCGAAGAGGAGCAGTTGTCGTGACTCCTGTTCAGCGCTGTTTTTTTCTTTTTTTTCCGAAATGGATTCTTCTTCCACTGCTTGGGCGGTATGGCCGGAAAGGAAGAGAAAACGCTCCAGGTTACGCTGATACTCGCTCCATTGATACTGGTCTTCAGGGACTTGGGCGCTCAGGCGTTCCACATAGTTGATTTTTGCATCCAGATCATCAAGAAAATTAAGGATAAATGCTTCATGCAGCATTGGCAGGGTCGGAGCGCCGAATTCATACCTGCCGTGATGGCTGAGGATGAGATGCTTTATCTTCATGGTCGTTTCGGCAGGAAAATCTTTTATTCTCCCGATTTTTTCCTGAACCATTTCCACTCCGAGCACCATATGTCCCATGAGTCTCCCTTGGTCAGTATAATCAAAGAGGC
Source organism: Desulfobulbaceae bacterium (assembly GCA_003249165.1). Lineage (GTDB taxonomy): Bacteria > Desulfobacterota > Desulfobulbia > Desulfobulbales > SURF-16 > SURF-16. The sequence goes on from QKJV01000367.1 coordinate 4,122, forward strand.
TGGAGGAAACCGAAAGTTCCTCAATCTTGCCGACATCATGCAGGATGGCACCGGCTATGAGCAGTGAACGATTAACGGATGGATACAGTTCCGCTACCCTGTCCGCCAGTCTTGTTACGTGCAGAGTGTGTTCCAGTAAGCCGCCAAGATAGGCATGGTGCATACTTTTCGCGGCCGGGGTTTTTTTGAACTTCTCCAGAAAATCCCGGTCATGGAAAAATTTGAGCAGAAGCTTTC
>QKJV01000186.1 GCA_003249165.1 Desulfobulbaceae bacterium
CCTTGACCGGGGAAAAATTATCCTCGACTCCGAGTTGTTTGAAAATGACTTATATTAAACGGATAAATTTGAAAATTTACCATATTTCCTCCTACTCCTCCACCAGATTTACAACTTCACACTCTTTTCCTAACAAAAAGACGGTGATTAAAACTCAACTTTTTTTTGCGCAGCAATATTTCGTACAGGAATTTAAGCTCTGACTACATCGAACAAATAATCAGCTAATTTTTTTATATTTTTTTCAAGAGATAAACCGGTGACGTGCTAAAAAATAAATACCCGACAGAAAACATCAACAAACACTTCTTTGCGGATTCTTCAAACCATAAGATAAAAACCAAGTATTTTGTCATAAATAAACTGGTTGCCATCGATAAACTCAGTACCTATATAACTATTTACTTCAACATGGCGTACAGCGACCTTTCTTACCATGTGCGACTGTTTTTTATCGTCAAGGCAAAAATCAATAATGAGTTCATCTCCCAGTTGAAGGATACGTCCATCAATAGGATGAAGTCCCAGGCCCCCAAAAGAGAGATTGACAATCTTACAGTTTCGCGACATTTCACTCATGTCGTCTTCTTTCTTTACCTCGGATGCTCGACAGTAAAATCCATCAAGATTGGTCAATTTCCGATATTTTTTCCTGAAATTGAGATCAGCGGTAAAGGTTTCCCCACAGACGCATTTTACCTGGAGGGTATGTTTTATATTTTTGAATTTCTTTACCGAGACATGCTTTATCTTACCGCAATGGGGGCAGCTGAAAAGAGCCATATCCTCTTGGTTAACAAAAATTTCAACTTTTCCCATGCCTCTCCCTTATCAATTAATCTATATTATTTCCTAATCGTTACTATTTTCTTTTTTGTCATTATGGCATATTTTTTTGCGTTATTGATATGGAAAATAATTTCGAGTAACGTAAAAATGTTTTTTTTGTATACCGAACTCGGGTAGATAAATTTTTTCTTGCTTTTTTTGCTAATTACTTATTTTTATACACGAATTTTCCCGAATCATGTCTTCTTATACTCCTATCGTAGCAACTCTCGGGTATATTCTTTCCCCTGATCATTCCCAAACACTTCTGGTGCATCGCAACGCCCGAGAAACCGATCAACACCTGGGTAAATACAATGGTCTGGGAGGAAAAATGCTTCCTCAGGAGGATGTTGCGAGTTGTATGCGCAGAGAAATCCGCGAGGAAGCAGGAATCGAATGCATAGATATGTGCCTGCGAGGGACCATCAACTGGACTAATTTCGGCAAGAACGGGGAAGACTGGCTAGGGTTCATTTTCCTTATTACCAAATTTTCAGGCATTCCCTTTTCGAAAAATAACGAAGGAACCCTAGGGTGGCATCCGGTCGCCACACTCGACAGTCTGCCAATGTGGCCGGGGGATCGTTTTTTTCTTCCCCTTGTATTTGACAGTAAACCCGGTATTTTTCATGGCTGGATGCCTTATTTGAACGGAAATCCCCTGTCCTGGAATTTTGAAAGACTATAGCCGCTCCCTCATGGTTTCCACCAAAAATAAATTTTCTCATTTTATTTGATACGTTAAGAGGCGGTCTTAATTTCTTCCCCAATCGCCCATCAAAATTTTTCTTCCAATTCCATGGTATTATTGGCTTTATATCTTTCTCCGGTTGCTCGTTCTCTTTACGTATTTTTTCGACTTTTTGCCGTATCAATACCTCTCAAAAAAATATAAAATCTTTGTAAACAAAATAATATGCATCTCTGACGCAAAAGATATTGCCAGTATCGGCAAAATTATACAAAAAACGCGTAAAACTTCCGGAAACAAACAAATTATTGCTTGCTTGACCAGAATTCTGTTTTAATAGAGCACGATTTTTCACTTTTTTCTTTCTTATAATTTTACGTATACGTTCAATGCAGCCGAAAATAAAATTTGCCGCGGAAACATTAAACGAACTTGCAGAAACAAGTTGCAAGGTCTTCAATCAACGACCTGCTTTGAGTATTGCTTTCCAGCAACCAATTACATACGGGGAACTCTTTGACAGCATTATCAAAGCAGCCTGTGTCTTGAAAGAGGCGGGAATAAGAAAGAAAGATCGGGTAGCCATTCTCGCTGAGAATTCCCCAAACTGGGTAATCGCCTATCTCGCCGTTATCCGGCTGGGTGCTATTGCCGTTCCGATTTTACCGGATTTTACCGAAGCCGATGTGCGTCACATTTTAACTGACGCCAAAGTTAAAATTCTCTTTACCACCCATCGTCAGATAGAAAAAATTTATGAACTTCGCGACAGCAAACTGTCGGCTATCATCATGCTGGATGACTCCCTCCAGGAGAAGGTTTTAAATAATATAGAAACATTCTCATCTTTTCTGGCAAAAGGGGACCTCATGCAGGAAAAGATTCGACAGTTGGCCGACAAACCAGCACCGGTCTGGCCAGACGATCTGGCGGCGATTATCTATACCTCCGGGACATCCGGCCATTCCAAAGCAGTCATGCTGAGTCACGGAAATCTTTGCGCCAATGTAAAATCAGCCAATGAACTCATCAAAATAACCCAGGAATGGACTTTTCTCTCCATCCTGCCACTGCCGCACACCTATGAATTCACCATTGGTTTTCTTCTGCCTCTCTCGAATGGAGCTCGAATTGTCTATGCGGGGAAACCACCAACGCCGACAACATTGGAAAAAATTTGCAAAAAGGAAAAACCTTCAGCAATCTGCATTGTGCCCATGGTCATGGAAAAAATTTATAAAAAAAGGGTACTGACCGCTATCGATGAAAGCGCATTGTTGAGACTTTCCGTTAAAATGTCCCTGGTACGCCGCAAAATTTTTCAGCAAATCGGTAAAAAACTCATGGATTTCTTTGGTGGCGCATTGCAAGTCCTTGCAATAGGCGGAGCGGCGATTAACCATGAGACAGAAAACTTTCTTTATGAGGCAGATTTCCCTTACCTGATAGGCTATGGATTGACTGAAGCATCACCGCTTTTATCTGCGGGACCTTTCAAAGATCCGACAATAACTATAGGATCTGCCGGCAAACCGGTTTCCGGAGTGGAAATCCGAATTTCCAGTCCCGATCCCCAGACCGGAATCGGGGAAATTATGGCCCGCGGCCCAAACATCATGAAGGGATATGCGAACCATCCGGATCTAACAGCCAAGACCATTGACCAGGATGGTTGGCTGGCAACAGGTGACTTGGGCAGTTTCGACGAATTCGGCAACCTGCACATAAAAGGCCGATCAAAAAACGTCATTGTGCTGAGCAACGGGGAAAATATATATCCGGAGGCCATTGAGGAAAAAATCAACTCCTACATGCATGTCATCGAATCATTAGTCCTGGCAAGCAACGACAAACTGGAGGCACGTGTTTACCTTGATTACGATCTCATTGACCTGCATACGGAAAACAGAACGCAACAGCAGAAAAGAGAATATATCAATCAAATTTTAAAAGACATCCAGTCGGGAGTTAATGCCCAATTGGCATCGTATTCGAAAATTCATAAGATTATCGAAAGGCAGGAACCATTCATCAAGACGGCAACGCACAAGATCAAGCGTTATCTCTTTGCTGAATGATTACACGAGAGAAAAAGAATGAAAAAAAAAATTGTATTCATGGCGGTACTGAGTGTGATGGCCGCGGGAACAGCTTTTGCCTCCGGCTATCGTGTACCTGAACAATCAATAAACAGTGTTGCCTTGAGTAACGCTTATGTTGCTCACACTGAGGGTGCCGATACCGCCTATTATAATCCGGCAAACATGGGCTGGCAGGAAGACAGATGGCAAATTGAAGTAAGTGCAAGTTATATCAATTTACCACATATTGACTATACAGATGACAGGAACAGCCTATATAACGGTTCATCCAAGGATGAGAATGTTATTATCCCCATGTTCCATGCAGTTTCCCCTGATATGAATAATTTCCGCTTCGGTTTTTCTTTCGTTGTTCCTTATGGCCTTACTAAAAGGTGGAATGATCCATTCCCACGGACAACATCCGAAGAATTCACTCTCAAGGTTTTTGAGGCCAATCCTAGCATTTCATACAAATTCAACGACTGGCTCGGCTTTGGTGCAGGTGCCAGAGTGTTGCACTCTACCCGCAACAAGTTAAAAAATTCAGGCACTATAAATACTGACGCAGGCCCTGCAACAATAAACAGCGACATGGACGGTGACTCAACCGATCTCGGCTACAACCTGGCGATTATCATCAAACCGACAAAGGAGTGGAACATAGCTGCGACATACCGTTCGAAAGTTGATTTGTCCTTAAGCGGCAGTGGAACGCTCACTGCTCTTAATAACATGCTCGGCTCTGCCACTTATGATGGAGATATTAATCTCGACGTTGTTACCCCAGCTGTTCTTACCGTAGGGACATCCTATACATTCTTGGAAAAAACAACCGTGGAGATAGCCTGGGACAAAACCTACTGGTCTGATTATGAAACACTCGATTTCAACTTTGAGGATGACCTTACTAATCCTATCCTGATTGCTGCTTACGATTACGAGAAAGAAAAATACTGGCACGATTCAAACGCGTACCGTATCGGTATCACGCATAAATGTTCAGACCGGTTTACAGCCATGCTGGGTCTTGCTTATGATGAATCCCCGATCCCGAGCCATACCCTTGGGTTTGAACTGCCGGGCTCGGACGCCTATCTTTTTTCCATCGGCGGCCGTTACAAAGTCAATGAAAATATGCAACTGGGCGCCGCATATCTGCTGGACTACAAAAAAAGCCGAAGAATTGAAGCAGGCGCTGACAACACCTCGCATATCAACGGTAAATTCGAAAACGCCGGCGCCCATGTGGTCACTGCAGGCATGGTTTATACATTTTAACAATCAGGGAAAGCAAAGCTTTCTCTGGTCTTGACGTAACCATCAGCATTGACTATTATCTATTATCATCCTTAATATACCTTGATTCGGCAGGGGCGGCTTCGGCCGCTCCTGCTTTTTTTACCTCTCAGCACAGCAAGAAATTTTTCCCATGTCTGACATATCGCACATAGAATCACCCGACGTTCATTTGGTCAAGCAGGACGGCCGGCAGTTCATTCTGGTCGGCACCGCTCATATTTCGCGCGAATCCGTTGAACTTGTCCGCCAGGTCATAGAAAAAGAACATCCGGACTGCGTCTGTATCGAACTTGATGCCAGACGATACGAATCCCTTTCCGAAAAGAAAAGATGGAAAAGCCTTGACCTGAAGGAGATTATCCGCAAAAAACAGCTCAGCACCCTCATGATAAATCTGATTCTTGCTTCCTATCAAAAAAAACTGGGAGATCAGCTGGGAGTCATGCCAGGATCAGAGCTTCTTGAGGCCGCGGTGACGGCAAAGGCCCACGATATACCTGTTTCACTGTGCGACAGAGATGTACGGGTCACCATGCGCCGGGCGTGGAAAGCCACTTCTTTTTTTAAAAAAGGCTTTTTGCTCTCGAGCCTCTTCGCTTCCCTTTTGGAGGAAACGGAAATTACCGAGGATAAGTTAAGAGAACTAAAGGAGACAGACGTCCTCTCCGAGCTCATGGCTGAAATGGGAACAGCGCTTCCCGAACTGAAAACCGTGCTTATCGACGAAAGAGACACCTATCTCGCCGAAAAAATTAAAAGGGCCAAGGGGCAAAAAATTGTTGCCGTTGTAGGCGCTGGTCATATAAAAGGGGTCAAACAGGCATTGAGCGAAGACCGGAGCATGTTGATGGATGAAATTAACACCATCCCTCCAGTCTCACCGATATGGAAATTGATTGGCTGGCTCGTCCCGGCGATAATAATTGGATCAATCTGCATACTCGGCTACACAAAAGGATCTGCCGTGGCCGGGGCAAATATCATGTACTGGATTCTCGCTAACGGAATTCCATCCGCTTTCGGGGCACTTTTGGGCCTGGCCCATCCGGTCACGATCTTTTCCGCATTTGTTGCCGCGCCTATTACAAGTCTGACACCTGTCATTGGGGCAGGATATGTTACCGCCTTCGTTCAGGCAATGATGCAACCGCCGGTGGTACACGAATTTGAGACAGTCCTAGAAGACATATCCCATATCAACCGATGGTGGAGCAACAAACTGCTCAAAATTTTTCTTGCTTTTTTCCTACCCGGCTTCGGCAGCATGATAGGTACATGGGTAGGTGGTTTTGAAATCATTTCTAACCTGGCGAAACCTTAACCATGAAAAAAAAACAACTTTCCAGCAAACAAAAAAGCTATCTCCGCGGCCTCGGACATCACCTCGCTCCGGTTGCCATGATCGGTCAGCAAGGACTGACTAAAGAAGTTCTCAACTCCATCAACGCTGTGCTGACGGCACATGAACTTGTTAAGATAAAAATTCAGAATACCGCGTCGATTGAACGGTATGAGGCGGCTGAAAGTGTTGCCGGACAGACTGGTGCACAACTTGTCCAGGTGGTCGGCAGAAGCATCTTGCTGTACAAACCCAATAAGGATATCCGGCCGGATAAGAGGATTATCCTTCCATAAGTCGGATTGTTACTTCTGACCCGCGAATCGGCGACGAAAAAAATGTCTTTGTAAAACAGATCATCCTCTCTTTACCAAAGGAGTACAGGAATTTATGCCGTCACCGAGACAAAAACTCGAAACATTACTTGCCGGACCGCATCTTCTTATCATGCCCTGCTGTTTTGATGCATTATCGGCGAGTCTGGTTGAACAGGCAGGCTTTCCCCTTACATTCATGAGTGGCTTCGCGGTCAGTGCAGCCCGCCTTGGGCTGCCGGACACTGGCCTGATATCATACGGCGAGATGGTGGATCAAGGCCGGACAATATGCAGCAGGGTCAGCATCCCGGTGATCGGTGACGCCGATACCGGCTATGGCAATCCACTTAATGTCAAACGGACCATTGCTGGTTTTGCCTCCGCAGGCTTTGCCTGTGCCATGATAGAAGATCAATTAATGCCCAAGCGTTGTGGTCATACCGCAGGTAAACAGGTTGTCGAAAGAAAAGAGGCTTTTATGCGTATTCGTGCCGCAGTTGATGCCCGAGAGGAGGGAGCCGATATTCTTATTATGGCACGGACAGACGCCAGAGCCACTCATGGGCTCGCGGAGGCCCTCTACCGTTGCCAGGCCTTTGCTGATCTGGGCGCTGACATAATCTTTCTGGAAGCTCCGGAGTCGCTTACTGAAATGCAGCAATTCTGCCGTGATATTCCAGGCCATAAAATGGCCAACATGCTACAGCATGGTAAAACACCGCTTCTTTCCCATATACAGCTTGAAGAGATAGGCTTCAAAATTGTCGCCTACCCCCTCACGCTCCTGAGCTGCGCCATTTCCGCAATGCAACAGGCTCTTGCCCAACTCAACGAAGGTCGTTATCCTGCACATATCGATTTTGCCACCCTCAGGGAACTAATCGGTTTCAATAAATATAACCGCAGTCTGCAACAATATGAAAACCTTCCCTTTCCGACCTGATTAAAAAATGCAATGACTAAAGAAAAGAAGCCCCTTATTTTCATGACAAACGATGACGGGGTACATGCTCCCGGCTTAAGGAAACTTTTTACCGCACTTAGAAAAACAGGAGAAACAATCATTGTTGCTCCGGACAGAGATAACAGTGCCGTCAGCCACTCGCTTACTTTAAACCGTCCACTCATGGTAAAAAAGCTGGAAGAGAATATATTCTCGATCAATGGCACCCCTGCCGACTGTGTAACCATAGGATTGGAGAAAGTACTGCCCCGCAAACCGGATCTGATTGTTTCCGGCGTCAACGCCGGGGCCAACCTGGGGCATGATATCAGTTATTCCGGCACCGTTTCCGCGGCAAAAGAAGGGACTCTCCGTGGCGTTCCTTCAATGGCACTGTCCCTTTCCGGACAAGAGCCCTACCACTTTGATACAGCAATACACTGTGCGGCTATCATGGCCGAACTCATTCTCCTAAACGGATTACCTGGGGATTGTTATCTCAATATCAATGTCCCCAATATTGCTTCAACGGAAATTCGTGGAATGAAGATCACCAGGCAGGGCAGACGGGTATATGAGGATGCACTTCAGGAACTCTCCGACCCATGGGGAAAAAAATGCTTCTGGATAGGTGGAGGCACCCCTTTACGGGAGTTGGAATGCGGCACTGATTCTTTCGAAACGGGAAAGCATTACATCTCCATAACGCCTATTCACCTCGATCTTACCAACTACCAGGCGTTGGAGCTATTGTACGAGGCATGGGGAGACAGATTGAAAAAACACCCACTTTCCTAAAAGTGCTATTCCATCAGCCCCCCAAACAGCCTGTGGCCCCTGAAGTGACGGGAAAAATTATTTATTAGGGTTATAGACAAGCACTGGGCAGGGAGCATTCTTCACTACTCTGTCTGCCACACTGCCCATGAGAACTTTTTCAACCCCCCGGTAACCATGGGTAGCGATGATAATCAAATCATATTCCTTGGCGGTTTCAAGAATGGTATCCATAATATCACCAATGACGACAGCTGTTTTGCCGATAGTACATTTATCTCCCTGCTCGTCAACAATTTTATGCATCTTATTTTCCAGATGCATTTTCACTTTCTCGTTGGCATCGGCCGTGGCAATACCTTCATAGGCAAGTGGATTTTCCACGACACTCAGAAACGAGACCGAAGCTGAAAATTTAGCAGCAAAAGATACTGCATAAGCGATAAGTTTGTCTGCATTGGCTGAAAAATCAACAGGAACCAAGATTTTCTTGATGTCACTCATTTTCATTACTCCTCATTTCAAGTAAGATACTGCTTTTTAATTGTGGGTTTGCCTGAGAAAAATTTTTCTAATAGAACATTAACAAAAAACATTCCAGCTGTACAGTTCTACTAAGGAGTTTCTTGAATCGGCAAATTTTTTTTTGCATTTTTTCACTCTCGATCAACGTATGACAAAAGATACTATTTATAAAAATCCACAAGCCCCGTCTGATTTCACCTTTAACTCCCGGGTCGCTGAAGTGTTTGACGACATGCTGCAACGCTCCGTCCCTTGTTACCATCAGGTAATTGACATGGTAGCTACCCTGCTTGGCCGGTTTACAGTCAAGGGAGAGAAAGTTTACGATCTGGGCTGCTCGACCGGCACGACAATACTCGAACTTTCCCGGCGCATGGCTGGAAGGGAGATTGAATTTATCGGCATAGACAACTCCCCTGCGATGATTGACAAAGCCATATTGAAAGCGGAGATGCTAGCTGGCAAGAACAGTATCCGTTTTCTCAATGGTGATATCTCCACAGTCGAACTCGAGCCCTGCGCGGCATGCATCCTCAACTACACCCTGCAGTTCATTCGTCCCATGGTCCGCCAGAGCTTCCTGACCCGTCTTTACGAAACGCTGAAACCTGGTGGTGTATTGATTATCAGTGAAAAGATCATCTTTCATGACCTGCAGATTAACAGGGCATTTATCGATTTCTACCATGAATTCAAAAAAAATCAGGGCTATACCGAAACAGAAATAGCCAGAAAACGGGCGGCTCTGGAAAACATCCTCATCCCTTTTTCAATCAGGGAAAACAGCGAACTTCTGCAAAATGCGGGCTTTAATCATGTTGAAACCTTTTTCCAATGGTATAATTTCGCCTCCTTCCTGGCGCTAAAGGACTAAAAACGTGTCGGATACAAATGATTACCTGGATTTACTTGAGAATGCAGACCATAAAAAGATTCTCAATCTACGCGAAGAGAACCGGCACAAACTCTTTAGCCGCAAAAAAGGGTATCTTTCCTACCGGCTGCCCTATGAATCCGTTTGCAATTTGAGGGCTTCATCCCTCGATCTGGGAGGTGAGGTCGTCCGGATCGGCTCAGCAGACGATCTGACCGCAGAAGAACACCAACAGGTTTACCGGGTACTCCGCGGCTTCATGCCCTGGCGCAAAGGTCCCTTCCAGGTTTTCGGTATTGATATTGATGCAGAATGGCGCAGCAATCGCAAATGGGACCGCCTGTTGCCGATTCTGCCAGATCTTAAAGGGAAAATCATCGCCGATGTAGGCTGTAACAACGGATACTATATGTTCCGCATGGCCCATTTCAACCCTGAGGCGGTAATTGGCTTTGAGCCCTATCATCACCACTATTTCACCTTTAGAACACTGAATAGTTTTGCCGGACTCGACAATCTTCATCTGGAACTTCTCGGTGTGGAGCATCTTCCCCTATATGCAGGCAGCTTTGACGTCGTTTTTCTCATGGGGATTATTTATCACCGTATTTCTCCAGTGGAGATGCTGAAGGATGTCTGGAAAAGTATGAAAAAAGGCGGCACAGTCCTTGTTGAATCACAGGCAATACCTGGGGATGAATCGGTCGCCCTTTTTCCTGAGGATCGTTACGCCAAGGTACCCGGAACCTATTTTGTGCCAACGGCTATCTGTCTGAAAAACTGGATGAAACGGGCAGGATTCCACGATGTGGAAATTTTCTGCACACATCCGATGAGCAGGGAAGAACAGCGGCGCACCGAATGGATGGTCTTTGAATCCTATGAGGACTTAAAACCCGACACTGACGGTAGAAGGCTATCCCGCGCCGTTGCGGGTCTTTGTCAGAGGAGAAGCATAACTCATTACTTGCAGTTCTTGCGGCAGTTCAGGGAAATACGCTCAACAATTTTGTTATAATAATCATCCTGGGAGGCAAAATTGGCAGGGTGTTGCCGGGTCGCATCAAGCTTCATGAGCAGGACGCTCAATTTTTTCATCTGTTTGAGGCGGACGTGCTCATCTTCAGTGCGGGCA
>QKJV01000028.1 GCA_003249165.1 Desulfobulbaceae bacterium
AAAAGAAATTGATGATTATGGAAAAAACATATGACGTTATCGTAATAGGAGCAGGAATTTCCGGTCTTTCAGTTGCACATTTCCTTAAAAAAATAGCTTCTCATAATGATACGCTGCTGCTTGAGGCTGGACAAAGGGCGGGCGGGGCGATTCAGTCATTCCATCAAGATGGGTTTCTTGCTGAATGGGGTCCTCACGGTTTTCTGGATAATGCGGAAGAAAGCAGGGAAATCATGGAGGATACCGGTCTATACCGTGAGGCTCAGCAAGCACCTTTGGGAAATTTCCATCGTTATGTATGCCATCACGGCAGACTTGTTCAGATACCTCAGAAGCCGCAGAAAATACTGTTTACCCCTTTGCTCTCAGTTTGGGGGAAACTCAGAATTTTGGGGGATTTATGGATTCAGCCTGATCCTTCGGATCAAACGCTTGGTCAATGGGCTGCCCGTCGATTCGGCAAGGAGATCCTGCCGCTTGTCGATGCAGCAGTCACAGGCAGTTTTTCCGGTGATTATAACCTGCTCAGCATAAACTCTGTAATGCCTGGTTTGCGTAAGCTTGAATGCGAGCAGGGGTCAGTTATTCGGGCTTTGCTTCGCAAAATGAAGCAAAAAAAGGGGGCATCGAAAAAAAGGTTGCCAGCCATGAACAATTTTCCGCAAGGCCTTGATCGTCTGGTCAGCAAGCTTGCGCAGGGCAAAAATATACGCTTTGACACCCGGGTACATACCCTCAGTAAAGGAAAAGAGGGATGGGTGGTGAGTACGGGCGGAGAACACTTATCGGCGAGCAATGTTGTCTTGGCGTTACCGGTCAACAGTGCTCTTAAAATTTTGTCGGCTGTCAAAGAGCCTCCGGTTGCAGAAATTCCTGTTTCTCAAATATGCAATGTTGTTCTGGGGTTTGACGGCAGCGCTAAAGTCCCCTATGGGTTTGGTTATCTTGCCCCGGAATGTGAGAATCGTTTTACTCTGGGGGTGTTATTCTCCTCTCATATGTTCCCTAACAGAGCACCGGCGGGCAAAGTGTTGCTTGAGGCTCTTGTAGGAGGTCGTCGCCATCCGGAACGACTGGCGCTCCCGGATGATCAAATCATCGACTCAGTCTGCCGTGATATCAGGCAGTTAATGGATTTACCGGAGAAGCCCCTTTTTGCTAAAGTGTTACGGCCAAAAAGTGCGATTCCGCAGTTGGAGATGGACCATCCACGGATGCTCAGTTATCGCAGCGGATTGGAAAAGGAAAATAAAGGACTTTATATCTGTGGGTTTGGCTGGGATGGCATCGGTATTAATGATATGGTAAAATCAGCAAGAAAGGCAGCAGTTGCTATCGGTGCGGGGGGCAGAGGCGATGAAGCCGCTGCCCCGGTAAAACCTGTTTATTTCTGATAGAAATTAAATCTCTTTACATAAATTTTTTTTCCAGTTTTTCTTCAAGCAGTTTGACCTGTTTTTCTACGCTTGTGTTTCGGGTCGTTTTCTCGGTTATCACCCTGATGGCATGGACAACCGTCGAATGATCACGGTTAAAGGCCTTCCCTATATCGACGAGCGGCATACTTGTGTATTTACGTGACAGATACATGGCCACCTGCCTAGGAAAAGAAAGAGACTGCTTGCGTGACTTTGACTGGAGATCTGCAATCGCCACCTTAAACTGGGTTGCGATAAAATCCCTGATAACCACAGGAGAAAGTTGGCGGCTATTGCCGATTATATTTGCCAGTGCCTCCTTTATCATTGTGAAATCCGGTGGAGATTTCATTAATGAAGACTGAGCCTTGATGCTGATAATGCTGCTTTCAATCTGCCGGATATCACCTTTAATGTTTTCCGCGATGTAGATAATGTGTTCTTCATTAAGGTCCAGGCTGTTGTTTTGCGCCTTCTTGCGAATTATTTTTACTCTCGTCTCAAGATTTGGCGGATTTATCGTAGTGATAATGCCGGATAACAACCGGGAGCGGATGCCAGAATCAATATCCGGAATTTCCCGCGGACCAAGTGAGCTGGTAAATATGATTCTTTTTCCACTCTCAAGCAATATATCAAGGGTTTCGGAAAGCTCCATCTGAGTTTTCACGCGACCTGCCAGCGTATGGACATCTTCAATCAGCAGAACATCGCACTGTTTCTGGTATTTCTTTTTGAAATGGTTCATCGTGTTATTCTTGATATTTTTGACCATTTCAGCTGTTAGCTGCTGGGCGGTAAGGTAATTCAGGCTGACGAAAGGTTTATTTCCGATGATATGATGGGCCACTGCATGCGTGAGATGGCTCTTTCCCAAACCGGTACCCGCTTTCAAATAAACGCAGGCCCCGTTAGTAGAGTCGTTCATGGCGACATCCGCACAAGCTGAATGTGCCATTATATTGCAGTCTCCGACAATAAATTCATCGAAAGTGAAACGGGGATGGAGGGTTCTGATTGATGATTTTACCTTGGGGATATCGGGGAGGCGCAACTGTTTGCATGGTGGGGCAAGCAGTGGTTGAGCGGACTGGGCGCCATTTTTTGTTGTGAAAATAATTTGTACATCTTTTTTATTAAGACATTCCAGCGCAGCCGTTATGTCACTGTGGTGTTTTTCGGTAACCCAGGAGCGGGAAAATGTATCCGGGCAGACAATTTCAAGGGTGTTCTCGTCATTTAATTTTGCGGATAATGGGCTGATCCAGAGCGAATATGAGCTGTCTGAGAGTTTTTCCGCAAGAATATCTTTTATTTGGTGCCAAAGCATACGTCATCCTGCAGTCGGTTTGATTCTGAACAATTAGAGGAAAAAGTGTTTCGAACTCATTAAGAGTTCATTTGAAATATGTTTGCTTGTAGTAAAAAAGGCGCTTGCTGTCAAAGACGTTTATCGCTGATTTTTAGCAATAAAAGTTTGAGTTATCAACAGTCTCTGTTCCCTTGCAAGACGAGGAAAGAGCAAAAATACAATTCTAACGGGCTATAAAAACGCATTTTTTGCGTTCAAGTCCTAACTCCCCAAAAATGCAGGGGATAGTCGCATTTATATGGTTTTTTTTGTATTTAATTGATCTCTGAACGTTGACTTTTTCTCTCTATTTCTCTTTTTTTCTGCAAAATACTCGTTTTTTTGTTTTATCTGCACTGCTGCATGGGGTAAGCAAGGATGCTTTTAGGCGCGATAAAATAAGATTACAGGGAATGTAAAATAGGGATCAGATTTTGTGTGAGAATGAAAATCGCGCAGCAATTTTTTAATTTTTCATATTTCGAATAGGCTGAACAAAAGAAAAGAAAAAAGCCGTTTCCCCTGAGGAGGTCTACGTTTTGCGGCTTTTCTGTTAAACGGCTGGACAATAGAAGAGAAAAACAGCCTTGCTTAAAGTTAACAAATTTGTAAATATGTAACAGTTCAATAATAGAAAAAGTTTCCGGCTGTCTTCTCAACGTTTCCAGTCGGAGAATAGGTGCTATTGCAAATGGGAAAGAAGCGGAGGTGCTAATGTATTTGTGTAAATCCCGAAAAATTGTTTCCGTAGGAGATGTAGAAAATTATAAATCGTATACCTTAAGCAACTATCATAACATCAGACAAATTGAACGGCTCAGCGCGGAACAGAAATTTGCTATTGATGTTGTTGCCAGGGTCCTGCCTTTTAAAACTAACAATTACGTTGTCAATGAGTTGATTGATTGGGATAATGTCCCCAACGATCCGGTTTTTATCCTAAACTTCCCCCAGCGAGGGATGCTTCAACGGCGCCATTTTGACAAAATGGCAAACCTGCTTAAACGCGGGGCCTCCAAAAAGGAGATTTCCGCATGTGCCAATCAAATCCGGATGGAACTCAATCCGCACGCCGCCGGACAGATGGAGTTCAACCGGCCATATCTAGGCGGAAGGGTACTCTCTGGCCTGCAGCATAAATATAGAGAGACAGTCCTTTGTTTTCCCAGCCAGGGGCAAACCTGCCATGCCTATTGTACATTCTGTTTCCGATGGCCTCAGTTCATCGGTGTGGAAGAACTGAGATTTGCCATGCAGGAGGCGGAGGAACTCGTTCAATATCTGAAGAAGCATCCGGAGGTAACAGATGTTATCTTTACCGGAGGGGATCCGCTTGTCATGCGGACAAAAATTATTGCTCCTTATTTGCGTAAACTGATTAGTGCCGATCTCCCTCATCTGAAAACGATCCGAATTGGAACGAAAGCGCTCTCTTACTGGCCCCATCGTTTTATTGATGATGCGGATGCGGATGATTTGCTGCATCTGTTTGATGAAATCGCCGCAGCCGGAAAACACTTGGCTATTATGGCTCATTTCAACACGGTCGAAGAGCTTGCAACCGAGACGGTACGGAATGCAATTTGCCGTATTCGTTCAACCGGAGCGCAGATTCGTACCCAGTCTCCTCTGCTGAGGCATATCAACGATAAACCGGAAAGCTGGATTGCATTGTGGAAGAAACAGGTCAATCTTGGTTGTATTCCCTATTATATGTTTGTTGTCCGCAATACCGGTGCCAAGCATTATTTCAGTGTTTCCCTGGCGCGGGCTTGGAAGATATTCCGTACCGCCTACAGTCAGGTGAGCGGTATAGCGAGAACCGTCCGCGGGCCAAGCATGTCGGCAATGCCTGGTAAAATTCAAATTTTGGGAGTCAATAAAGTCAGGGATAATAAGGTGTTTGTTCTGCAACTGCTTCAAGGAAGAAATCCTGACTGGGTTTCTCGCCCCTTCTTCGCTTCATTTGACGATCAAGCGACCTGGCTTGATGAATTACGTCCTGCCTTTGATCAAAGCCGCTTTTTTTACGAGGATGAACTTGACATGCTGCTGGAAAACAGCGAACTTCCTTCGGCGGCAGTGTAGTACCGGTATTCTCGTAGTCAGGCCGCTGAGCAGGATTGTTCCTTCAGTGGCCTGCCATGCTTCCAGAGCCTTTGTTTCTTGTCTGTCAGGGCAGCTTTTAAAGCGAGCGCCCAATTCTTTGATCATCTATGGTTTTCGTAAGAAATTCGCCATGCCTGTTGTACCGCATAACTTGCGGAAAAACCGTTTATTAAAAGAATGGCTTTTTGGTCGGGTCGTATTGCCAGTATCTGCTTGGAGGTTTCTTGCTCTTCTATTCCTGGTATTATCATGCCAGGCAGCACAAGGCCAAAAGCTTGCTTGCTGGTAAGTGATACTGCTTCTTCGCTACTGGTTACGTTTTCAAGAGTGTATCCCAATCTTACCAGCATGATTGCAGTGATTTCCCTGGCGACAGTCAGAAGATCATTTACGATTGCGACGGCCCTTTCACAGGACTGCTTGATGATAGAAAGAGATTTTCGCATGGGACCGTCTAACGTTTGATTCAGTAGTAACTTATCAGGATAATTTACGATCTATGCCGCGATATTATTCAGATTATGCGCTATTTCTCCGGCCATCATGCCGATTGCTTTCATTTTCCGGGACAGATAAAAAGGAAAAGATCTCCAAACAGATTTGCCTTAATACTATGCAGCGCAATGCCCGATCCCTGTTTGGAGATTTTTATGATAAAGTTCTGCTCTGTTTTTTGACAACTGCATAATAGAAGGAGGAGACCCGCCAACACCAGCAGCAGTTTTTTCATTTGAAGAAATTTCATTTATCAGCCTGAAACCAGGTGATTTTTAAAAGAAATACCGTCAGTGTGCTTTCAGGATGGAGGCTGCAAATGTAACAAACAAACAGATATTTTCAGAATTCCGGAATTTTGTTTTGCCGATATTTTTTGCAATTAATAACTGCTATTATTTGCATGATTGAGATATCGGTATTATTTATTTCACAATAAGATATGGTAAATATCGGCAATAAGGAGAGATGATGGAAAAACAAAGCCGGAAAATAGAAGAACATTTTATTATAGAAAAACCTTTTTATCTTGTTCAGAAGAATGAATTAAATATTGCCTTGGCAGCTTACGATAATGGTTTGCCACTGTTGTTGAAAGGACCGACCGGCAGTGGCAAAACACGATTCATGCAGTTTCTTGCCTGGACCCTGAAAAGACCACTCATAACGGTATCGTGCCATGATGATCTGTCAACCAGCGATCTTGTTGGCAGATATTTGATCAGAGGCGGAGAAACCATTTGGGTTGATGGACCAATGACACTTGCTGTCCGACATGGTGCGATCTGTTATCTCGATGAAGTGGTGGAAGCGCGAAAGGATACAACGGTTGTTATCCATCCTTTAGCCGATGACAGGAGGCAAATGGCGATTGAAAAAAGAGGTGAATTACTCAGCGCACCCAAAGAGTTCATGCTGGCTGTATCATACAATCCCGGCTATCAGTCCGTGCTGAAGGATATGAAACAGTCGACCCGACAACGTTTTGTCGCCCTTGAACTCGGCTATCCCGGGCCAGAACTGGAAACGGAAATCATTTGCCATGAGGCGGGAATCGACAAGAAACTGGCCGGTTCCCTTGTGCGGATAGGCTCAATGACCAGAGAATTGAAGGATTCAGGTCTGCAGGAAGGGGCCAGCACTCGTTTATTGGTTCATGCCGCGTTATTGATTAAAGACGGTATTGAACCCCGAGAAGCCTCTCATGTTACAATTACCGAAGCATTGACTGATGATTATGAACTTGTTGCCGCCATTGATGAGATGATCTCTTCAGTGGTTTGAAAAAAAGAGTCAAAATGGAAAAAGAAGTAATGAGCAGTCTGGAACAGATCATTCCCGACAGTCAGCTTAACGAATGGGAACGTGATGAGTTGATTGAACTGCTGGACACCTGTGATACAGAAGTGAAAAAGGTTGTCTTTGAACAGATTGCAGTAATCTGGCCGGTAAGCCATGCTTTATGCTTTGCCTTTTTGGCGCAATTGCATAATGGGCTTCACTGTCTTGAAACCAAGCAGTTGCCTGAATGGGTTAAAGGGATTTTACATGTTTACGAGGCTGAAGGGTTGCGAGCCGCACAACTTTATATGGAGGATGTTGAAAACAACTTTCTCTGTCAGCTTCGGGGAGAAAGTGGACTCCTTTTCACAGAGGCGCAGGGGAGATTGGTTCCTTATGTGAGGGGCGTTTCCGGCAAGAGCTTGCAGGTCGCCTCATCCGACATGGCCGCAACAGATACCGCGACCATATTTTTGCCCAGAGAATGCTCTTACTACCGCGATAATTATAAGAATTTTCAGGTCTACAAGCTCCTTTCCACCTTTCAATGCATATTTATCCAGCTTGATCTGTACTGCCAGAACAACGCTTTGTCTGTTGCCATTCCCTCATTTTTGGAAAAAAAGGAAAAAGTGGCGGAATCTGGAGAAGATCTGTTGATGCCCTTTTTCCGAAATTTCCCGCATCAGCAACTTGCCCAGGATATTTATCATCTGCTTCAGACTATCCGTTGCGCTGTTTTTATGGAGAAAGAGTTCCCTGGGTTAATGCGGGATATCCGGCCATTTTTTTCTCTTTTGCAGCAGGGAAGGACCATTTGGTCACCAACACAAGGAGTAGGATATCAGCTTGAAAAAATAAAACTCTGGTTACTTGATCTGCTTGGCAGCGGTAACCCCATTCGACCGGATATTGACCCGAGTCTTGTTGATCTTGTTGAGAGTTTATGGCTGGAGCCGCAGGATAATGCCGCTATTTTCAAGGCAACCAGAGAGTTTTATGATGTCTTTCGCAATAACGAGATGAGCTATGAACCTCTGCCGCCGCTTCCATTCCAGGGAAGATTCATTCCCCTGGAGGCACATCAAGCCCGCCTGGCTCGCCGGGAGCACACGAGGCAAAAATTCATTGAAGCCCTTGCCGCCATTCTTCCATCACAAGCTATTATGGACAAAAAAAACGTTCTGGAAAAGGAACAAGCCTCAAATGCGGCTAACGTAGTGGAGAATGGTGCTAATATTACGCCGGTCCAGCATTCTTCAGCTGATAAAAAAGAAGATGAGTGTCAACCGGGGCAAGAGACTCGCTTCATATGTCTTGATGATGAACATCTGGAGTTGCCAAATGATTTGAGAAGCCTTGTTCGGGAGATCAAAGAGGATCTCGGCTCTCTCCCTGCTTTTTATATCTCCAGTGCCAGTCAGCAGGCTGGCAACAGGGGACGAAGTCCTGCTTCAGCTCATTTCCGGGATGAAGGGCAGGAGTTACAGGGAGGTCTGCTTTTTGATGAATGGGATTACCGTCGCCAAGGATTCCGCAGTAACTGGTGCCGGTTGAACTTCAAGAGGCTTCATGGGGTAAAAGGAACATTTGTCCCCAATACCATGGAAAAATATCGTGGTCAGATACTGCAGCTGAAGCGACAGTTTGAGATGATGCGAACCCAGCATCGTTTTGTTGGCAGACAGCGGGAAGGTGAGGATGTTGACCTTGACGCACTGACTGAGGCTTTTGCTGATGTAAAGGCCGGTTTGATTCCATCCGAAAGGTTGTATATCCGGCTACAGCGTGATGAAAGGGATATTGCCGCCCTTTTTCTGGTTGATATGTCTTCTTCAACTGAGGGTTGGGTCGGGACAGCTTTAAAAGAAGCTCTTGTGTTGTTGAGCGAAGCGCTTGATTCGCTGGGAGATCGCTATGCCATTTATGGTTTTTCCGGTATGCGCCGTACCCGCAGTGAAATTTACCATATCAAAGGTTTTGAGGAGGATTATTCGGATGAAATTAAAGGCCGGATTGCGGCAATAGCCCCGGTAGATTATACCCGGATGGGGCCCCCTATCCGTTATTTTACCGACGTGCTGGTGAAAATGGATGCGAAGGTACGGCTTTTAATTATACTCACGGATGGTAAACCGGAGGACTATGACGATTATAAAGGGGAATATGCGATCGAAGATACGCGACATGCCCTGCTGGAAGCAAGAAATGCGGGTATTCATCCTTTCTGTATTACCATTGACCGTGAGGCTCAGGATTATATGGGACACATGTTCGGAGAGATCAATTACACTTTTATTAATGATGTCAAGAAGCTGCCTTTACGGGTCCCTGAAATTTACCGTATGCTGACCTCCTAGCGGGGAAAGGCAGCTTCTGGGGATGTTTTTTTATTCTTTAACCAGATAATCTTTGAGCTTTTCCAGCAAGGAGTCCGGCAATTCTTCCTTGTAAAGAAAAGCCTGGGCCTCTTCGCCGGTTATCTGCTGTTTTACCTCAAGCGGCAGTGAACGGAGTATTGCCATCCTTTCCGGATCGGGTTTTTCTTTTCGTGGGCCGACATGTTCCATTTTTTTCTCCTGAGATTGTAATTTAAAAGGTGATGATCCGGTAGCCTTCCTCAATATATTTTCCCATTGCCGGATGTCCACCAATATCCCCGACTAGAGGAAGTCCTTCCTGTTCTACTGCAGCCGTGACCTCCATTTTGGCGGAACAGGCCTTGCAGACAGCAACAATAAGCTTTTTTCCTTTTGCTTTACGATAAAGCGGGTTAAGGAGGTGACCTTCTTGACTCATGACCGGCACTAGTTTGACGGCTTCTCCTTCAATGACAATGGAGCCTGCAAGGCCTCGTTCGTGCAAATCAAGAGCATTAAGCAGTACGTGAATAAAACAAAGCGGATCGCCTCGAAAGGCAAAAAGGACAATTTTTTCAGTCTCTTTTGTCATTTTTTTCTCCAGAATCAGTCAATAAGATTAGCGGGACCGAAATATTCCTGGGTATGTTTGCATACCGGACATTTTTCTGGGGGTTCCGTTCCTTCATGTATCCTGCCGCATTTGCTGCATTTCCATTTTATTGGTCTATCTCGTTTGAAGACAGTGCCGTTTTCTATCATTTCGAGCAATTGTTGGTAGCGGTCACGGTGATGTGCCTCGACTTTGGCAATCTGCCGAAAAAGGAAAGCTGCCTCCATGTTGCCTTCAGTCTCTGCCTCTTCGGCGAAGGTCGGATACATGTCAAGGGTTTCGTAATTTTCCCCTTTTATTGCTTCTTTGAGGTTGGCAATCGTATCACCAATGCCATGCAGCAGCTTGAACTGATCCTTGGCATGTTGCATTTCATTTAAAGCGGTTTCCTCAAAAATTGCAGCAATGTAATGGTATCCTTCCTTGCGGGCGACCTTCGCGAAGTAGTCGTATTTGTTGCGTGCCTGGGATTCACCGGCAAAGGCAGCCTTAAGGTTTTCTTCTGTTTTGCTCATTTGTTGTTTCTCCTGTGAATGATCCAGAAAGAGTAAATAACCAAATCGGTGGAATGTTATCTGTAATACTTTTAATGACTATTCGTTTTGAGATTATTTGACAATTGTATTTTGAAGTCAATAAAAGGGCATGTTTTCAGGACGTGTCAAGTAGACAATAGTAAAATTGCGGCTCCCGCCAGGAAAAGACCAACAACCTCTTTAACACTGAGAGGTTCACGTAAAAAAATAACGGCAAGCAAGACGGTGACGAGTGGATACAAAGCCGTCAAGCCGACAACAACAGTTATTTTGCCTTTCTGGGCTGCATTGAAGAAAAAAAGAGTGCCACCCATCCCGGCGACTCCTGTCAGAAGGGCATAAAGAATACCTTTGGGATGGTGTTCAATATGAAATTG
>QKJV01000139.1 GCA_003249165.1 Desulfobulbaceae bacterium
CCTGAGCAACGTGTCTTTACCATCAGCATCCGAGAACCTCACCTCTTTCGTCGATCCAAGATCACTGACAGATTGAACCGTGGCGTTCAGATAAAAAATGACCCCCTCCTCTGCCATCACCTGCATCACAAGATCAGCCATGTCGTTATCTTCTCTGCTGAGGATCTGATTGCTGCGCTGTATCACGTAAACTTTCGTACCCAGTCGATTAAAGGCCTGGGCCATTTCAATGGCTATCGGGCCTGCACCGAAAATGACCATGGAAACAGGGAGGGAATCAAGGTAAAAAATCTCTTTATTCGTAATATAGGAACTTCTGTTTAATCCCGGAATGGTCGCCGACGCGGGAGATGAACCAGTGGCTATTACCCAGGATTTCGCCGAATAACTCTTGCCGTTTAAAGAGATTGAATACTCATCAATAAAGCGGAGAGAACCGAACTCTACCCTGGCTCCCAGACGACAAAAACGATCAACCGAATCATGCTGCTGTATTGTGGAAATGACAGATCTTATTCTGTCGCGCACACTGGCAAAATCAACCGGGGGCAACACTATTTCAGGAAGCCCAAACTGTTTCGTCTTTTTCATTGTCTGGTAAACTTGCGCTGAACGGATAAGTGTCTTGCTTGGAACACAACCGTAATGAAGGCAGTCACCTCCCAACACCTGCTCCCGTTCGACAAGAAGAGTTTTTGCACCAAGTTGCGCAGCACCGGCGGTGACGGTCAATCCTGCGGCACCTCCACCGATAACGCCGAGATCAAATTCAAATTTTCCCATTTATTTTGCCCCTCCTGTTCTTCACGAAACCGAGAATTTTTTTAACAGTTATGGGGAATAATCCAAGCAATGCAAAAGAGACAAGTAAACTCGGTGAAAGTATACCCGAGACTGAATTTATTTTGGCGAGTTCTTTGCCGGCATTTACATAAACTATTGTGCCTGGCAGCATGCCAAGCTGTGATACCCAGTAATATTCAAAAAGAGGAATTCGAGTGATCCCCATGGCCAGATTTACGAGAAAAAAAGGGAAGACAGGAACCAGTCTCAGGGTAAAAAGATAGAAACCTCCCTCTCGCTCAATTCCTTTATTAATGGTCGCAAGCCTATCACCAAACTTCTTCTGTACCCAGTCCCGTAACACAAAACGGGACACCAGACAGGCAAGCGTTGCACCAATCGAGCTGGCAAAAGAGATGATCACTGTACCGACAACCAGGCCAAACATTGCTCCCCCGGCAAGTGTCAGGATCACAGCACCGGGCACGGAAAGAGCTGTAGCCAGAATGTAAACAAGCATGTAGAGCGTGATAATAAAAAAGGGCTTCGTCAGATAGAGACTTGCAAAACGGTCATGGGACTCTTTAAGAAAATCCAGGGTAAGGTATCTATCCAGCCCCAAATATTTAAATACCGCAATACTCATGAATATCAGGGCTACGAGCACTGCTTTCTTAACAAGCTCCTTATTTATTATCATGAGCCCGTAAACCGTACGCTGCCGCACCGGTAAGGGCAGCCTTGGGATTGATGATGACGGATACCGGAATACTTCTGACCAGATCGGACATCTTCCCTTTACGGGTGTATCGTCGAATAAACTCTTTACTGTTTAATAGGGGAAGGATTCTTGGCGGAATACCGCCACCGATGTAAAGACCTCCAGTGGTGAGCACTGTTACAGCAAGATTGCCGCAAATTTCAGCCAGAATAACAGTAAAAAGACGCATGGCCTCCCGACAGACCGGACATTGCTTTATCTCATCCAGCGCGGCCTTGATAATTACCGGGGTAGGATCAGCCCTTGTGGACATTTCTTCCCTTACCCATTCAGTTTCAACAAAACGGCCTGAATACAGGAGAAACCGGTAGATATTGGGTAATCCTGAACCGGAACAGAGAGATTCGAAACTGGTATTTATTCCTTCGGAGAAAAGATAACGCAGTAACTCCAGTTCATCTGCATCAGCCGGAGAGAATCCAGCGTGTCCCCCCTCCGAAGGGCAGACAATATAATTTTCCCCTCCCCATACACAAAAAGCAATCCCCAATCCCGTCCCGGGTGCAACTAGACCGACTGTTCCCTTTTTTCGGTAAGTAGCCGGATAAATAACAATGATGTCAGCATCCGACATATACGGAACTGCATTTGCCAAGGCCACCAGATCATTAATAATATCAACTTTTTTCAACGGAAATTGCGAATAAATGTCACTCGCGTTAATCTCCCAGGGAAGATTGGTCAATTTGACTCTGTTACTTAATACCGGCCCGGCCACACCGAAACAAGCATATTCAGGCTTCATTGATACCTTTTCCAAAAAGGATGCAAGCATGAACGAAAAGGATTCATAATTCTGATTAATCAGTGTTGCGGGAAACAAGGGGCGGCCCAATCCCTGATCTGTATCAAAAATTGCCAGATCTGTCTTGGTTCCACCAATATCAGCAGCAAGAACATATGTCATAGGGACCTTCCAAGTACAAGGCTAGATTTTCGGCAGAATTACCTGTTGGTGTCTGGGGAGATACTCCAGAACAGTCTGAACAAATGCCGCATGGCTCCAGGTCAGGGGACTTACGGAAAGAGGTGCGTTGGTATACGGGTGAACCTGTTCAGCCATAACCCCGCTTTTAAGGGTTCGTGCTGCGGCCCACTGCATGATTTCATAAGCCTTCCGCAGTTCCGCAGGTTTTTTCGCCCTGGCAATATACCACTGAGCCAGCCAGAGAGTGGAAACAAACCAGGGATTACCGGCAACCTTATCCTGATCATTTGAAAC
>QKJV01000396.1 GCA_003249165.1 Desulfobulbaceae bacterium
CCCGCCGCCAAGTTTTTTGTCCGGAAGACTCATTGTTACCTCCGTCATGTCCCGGTTTATTTTGATATAGTAACCACTCTCATTCAGAGTCGCAAGAGAGTGAAGAAAATGTAACAGCGCAGCCAAAGCATTTTAAACAAATAAAACCTGTGGAGCAGAAAACGAACTTCTATAAACTTTTCAAAGCCCTGCCCCAATGCCCCCTTTCCCTGGCACATCCTTGCCGAGAAAGATAAAAAGAAAGCGCTCGATGACAAGCCGGGGAGGAAGAGGAGTACTTTTCAGCTGATATTCGGCCTCCAGTAATTGCCCGAGCGCATCCTGCAACACAGGCAAAGCAAAATTCCCGGCCTGTTGAAAATTTTTATACAGAACAAAGGGATGCCCGGCAAGAAAAGGAGATTTTCCGTAATCGCTTTTCTTCAGTTCAGCCAGATAACCCTTTTGAAAAACAGGAAAAGAGAGCCCGGCCATATACCGAGGTTCCTGCAACTCCTGCAAGGCCCTGAAAAAGAGAAGTTTTCGCAGGAGATTTCGCAGTCCTGCAATCAGGGCCAGAGGATGTAACCCCCCGGCATACAAACGACCGACAAGCTCCAGAGATCGGGTCAGATTCACGGAAGCAACGGCATCATTGAGCGCAAAAATGGCCTCTTCTCTGGTATGACCGATAATGGCATCCACATCATCTTTACTGATGACCTGCGTGTCACCAACGTACAGCGCCAGTTTTTCAGCCTCGCGTACAGCTGCTACCGGATAAAAACCGACCCTGTCAAGCAGACTTTCTATCACACCCGGCCCCGGTTTTTTCCCCATTTCCGCAAGGGTATTAATAACCAGGTCCCGGATAACCGCATCCCGTCCCTTCTGGGCTGCAGAAGTTGTCCCTGTATCAACCGACAGATCAACTACCGCACCGATTTCGCTGATCAGTTTATAAAGTTTTTTCCTTTTATCAACCGCTTCGCTTACCAGAATAAGAACATTCCCTGGGGGCACGCCCTTCTCCAGAACCTGCCGGACAAGTTCGTCTCCTGCTGCATTGTTTACTTCGACCGCTTGGTCTGGCAAACTCACATCCTGGCACCAGCTTACATCTGGAGGCTTATCAAAACCAAACAACTCCTTCCACTGGCTTGGCGAAAGATCAGTGAGCGATTCGGCTCTGTCAAGTCCACCGATCTGAATCATTTTCAGCAGATATTTCCCGGCATTTTCTCCTTTCGCCTCGTTTGCCGCTTTTTTTGCCTTGTCCCAGAAATTTTTCGCCACCATTTTCGAATAAAAGATCCGTGAATCCATGACCCTGATGACCTGTCGGCCGGCAAAAAGACTATACGTCTGCAGGTGACCCATGGTCTGCGCCACGTCCTCCTGCTCCCCGTCAACACGCCGCAGCCCTGTATGGCGCTGTTTCTCATCAGGCAGCAGTTCACGCACGAGGTCATCAGCTACTTCATGGCACAGGTATCGTTCTCCGAAAACCAGATAAACGGGAAGAATTGCGCCACTCTTGATTTCATTAAGCAATGAGGCTATATCATTACGTTGATAAACAGACATGAAGGAAATGTACCATTTCGGTGGCAACTCTTCAAACAAAAGCAGAAGCAGGATTTGCAGAGGGTTTAGCTGCAAATCACTTCACGGCTCTCATTACTCAAACAAAAAAAGAACATGGCACTTCTTGGCGCACATATGTCCGTTGCTGGAGGCCTCCACCTGGCCTTTGCCCGAATAAAAAAGGTGGAAGGCAAGGCTTTGCAGATTTTTACCCGGAACCAGCGGCAATGGGCAGCCTCACCCATCAGTCCTGAAGAGCAAAGGTTATTTCGAGCAGCATGGCGTGACTGGGGGAACTGGCCGGTAGCAGCCCACAACTCGTATCTGATCAATCTGGCATCGCCGGCAAAAGAGGTACGGGATAAGTCCGTCATTGCGTTGACCGAAGAACTGGAACGTTGCGCGGCCCTGGACATTCCTTTCCTTGTCATGCATCCCGGCTCCCACGGCGGTGACGGCAGCAAAGCAGGGTTAGAACGGCTAGTGAAAAATCTCGATCAGGCGCTTGCCGGGGCAAAAAATGCCGGGCAGGTCTCTATTCTCCTGGAAAACACGGCGGGCCAGGGCAATTCCATCGGAGCTGATTTTGCTGAAATCGGATTTATTATCAGGCATTCATCATTCGGCAAACGACTTGGCGTCTGTCTCGATACCTGCCACCTTTTTACCGCAGGTTACGATTTTCGCCCACTCAACGGCTACCAGAAGACCATGGAAGAATTCGACCGTGATATCGGCATTGACCGCCTTCGTTTCTTTCATCTCAACGATTCAATTAAAGACCTCGGCAGCCGGGTAGACCGCCATGAGCATATCGGCCGGGGCACTATTGGACTGGAAGGCTTTAAGAATCTGCTCACTGATCCGCGTTTTTTCAATTCACCCATGACTCTGGAAACGCCAAAAGGTCGTGACCTGCTTGAGGATAAAGTCAATCTCCGGGTGTTGCGGGCATTAATGGCACCAAAAGAGCAAACGCTTGGCGATAAAGGCGATCAGACAAAATCGAGCTGCACCGGACAATGATCCGACCCCATGATATTGTTGAGAATAAAAGCATTTTTCACCCGTGATTTGCTTTTTTCATCCACACAGAAGTAATCTATACGCCAGCCGATGCCCTTGGCGCGGGCATTGAATCGGTAGCTCCACCAGGTATAGTGGCCGCCTTCGGTGGTAAACATACGGAAGGTATCGACAAATCCAGCCGCCA
>QKJV01000121.1 GCA_003249165.1 Desulfobulbaceae bacterium
AACTCAGCGGCCCTATACCTCCTGAGATTGGCAATCTTTCCAGCCTGATTGAATTATATTTGGAGCACAATCAGCTCAGCGGATCTATACCGCCCGAGATTGGCAATCTCTCCAGCCTGCAATCTTTAGATTTGCTTGACAATCAACTTAGCGGCCCTATACCTCCTGAGATTGGAAATCTTTCCAGACTGATGCTTTTATATATTGATTACAATCAACTCAGCGGCTCTATACCTCCTGAGATTGGCAATCTCTCTAATCTAGATTTTTTATATTTGTCGGGCAATCAACTCAGCGGCCCTATACCGCCCGAGATTGGCAATCTTTCCAGCCTGAGATATTTAGATTTGGGTTCCAATCAACTCAGTGGAAATATTCCTGTACAATTAACAAAGCTGATCAACCTCTTGTCTTTCGATTTATCGTACAATTACCTTGTAACCACGGTTGAAGATTTAGGCCTTCTTGCTTGGCTCACCTATTATGATCCTGATTGGGCGAAGACCCAATATATCACGAGGAGTGATACCGTAAAAATTATGGTTCCAATTTATCTATTGTTGTTTTCCGAGTAGCAAGTTAACAGCGTACTATTATCCTGCTCCTTATTGAAACCGTTCAAGAAAATTTTTGGTTCTTCGTCGAATCAAGTGGATTTGATCAAATTCTGTACAGGTGCTGCCAACAGGTAAATGATGTTGATGCAGCAATTCCCATTTTGCCCCCCGGATTGCCAAAGTGAATAGCGATGAGGGGTCTTTTGGGTTTATCTGTTGGGGAGTAAGGCATATTCACATCACTTCCCCTGCTCGCATAGCATAAATATCATGTTTTTTCGGATAGTTGGCAACATTAGGTCGCACTTATCCGGTCTCCTTTTCAGGCACGACTGAAAGGGGTGCTCTTTGACAGTTCTGCGGAGTGACTTGAACGCTAACCGAGCCAGTCTTTCTCCAGCACAATGTATCCGCCTGGGCCGTAGACCAGCACCCGGAAGATCGTCTCCATTGAATCAACCCTGAACATGCGGAAATAATTACGCATCATCTCCCACAGCGCCCTTTTGGAACCAAGTTCCTTCAAGGCTGCCTGAAAGAGATGGCAACTCATCTGCTGCACCTGGTCGACAAGAAAGGCCAGCATCATGAGAATGGCAAAGATCGCACTAAGGTGCTTCTTACCCAACCCGTAATTATGCTCCAGGTTGTACCCCTGATTTTTCAAGGTGTTGAAGGTTTCGTTTTCGATTTTCCACCGAGCACGGCCAGCCCGCATAATCTCTTCGACGTTTTCCGGGGTGATAGTCAGATCACTGACCCAACTGAACCGGGTGACCTTATTCTTGTTATCCACCTGCCAGTATTCCAGGAAATTGACCAGCAGATCCTGGCGGGACTGGTTGAGCGGTACTTGATTGATAAATCGAAAAAAATGTATCTTGCCCGGATCGTTGCCATCCACTTGCTGCAACTCGGTGACCTTCCCTTGGGCGATGGCATCGTCAACCAACGAAAACAAAAACTGATGGTCTCCTGGCTTGACGCCAAGGATAAAACGAAGGTTCAACCGTTGCAGATCCTCGATATGAGGCGCGTTGCTGCTGAGTGCATCCTCGGTAACTATGAGCTTGAGGTGAGGATGCTCACGCCGAAAAGCCTCAAAGAAACGGCGAGCCGCGTTTCGCTCACAATCGTTTTTAGCCGAACCGTCCTGACTGGTAATCATTTCGGGAAAAAAGGTGATCACCTCGCGACGATCCGGATGGACCAAGGCAGCCGCATACATCTGCTGGTAATACAATTCCACTCCGTTGCGACGCGTTTTCTTCAGACAGTAGGGCGAAGCTACCTTGGTTGAAGAGTAAAACCCCGTGCCGTCACCACTGAGCAGATAGTGGCCGTCCAGCAGCATCATCGATTCCAGTTTCTTGCCGCGCTGCAGCCGCCGGAAAACAGTGCGGAAGGCCGGACGTAAAAAGGCTGGATCAATCTCGTCCAAGATGGCGCGCATCTGAGAGTCGCAGGGGATGTCGGTCACTCCGTAGACCGTGTGCAAATTTTCCGGTTCCCGGCGCCGTCGTTCATCGAATGCCAGCAGTGACTGATCTTTCAGGTGAAATACCGCAAAGGCAGACATGATCGCGTCATCGAGGGCAATTTTGGCGTTTTTGGCCCGATGATCGGTGAGTTTGCCGAAATCAGATTTGATGGCTTGGATTAACGCGTCCACGTGGAGTGTTTTGCTCACGGCTCTTCCGTTCGTCGGGGCAACCAGTTGTAACGCCTTGCTCGAGAAAATTTTTAGTGACTGCATGTCGATTCTCCATGTAATTAGTTGTAATTCCATGGAAAAAATCGATTTTTAACCTCATTGCTTTGTCAAGAAAAAAATTCGGCACCCCTGGTAAATTTATCGTTTATTTTTAATATGTTAATTGCATCCGATCAGGTTGGTAGCCAGATGATCCGTGGCTAACCGTTTAGTGATCAAACTGAGCTCCAAAGTTTACGAAACCCTATCCCCTCGTATCCCATAAAATCAGGGGGTGAGAGAACAATGGGAATTGCTGATAATATAGTTATTCATTTTTAATATTTTCAACAATAGAGAATGAAATGTCAAAACTCAATGTAGATCAAAAAACAATTATAGACCTGCTGTCAGATAAAAAAGCTGATTTTCTCATACCTGACTACCAGCGCCCTTATGCTTGGAATGAAGAACAATGTCAAACTTTGTGGGATGATATTTTTTTATTTTCTTTTCCTGATAATAAC
>QKJV01000105.1 GCA_003249165.1 Desulfobulbaceae bacterium
CAGGGATATATTGCCCACATTCGCCGCGGTGAATATGCCGAAGCATTACGCCTCATCATGGAACGTAATCCTCTGCCGTTTTCTGTCGGCCGGGTTTGCCCACGCTTTTGTGAAACCCGCTGCCGAAGAATACTCATAGAGGATCCTGTTTCTATCAATAACCTCAAGCGTTTTGTCGCCGACTGGTGCATGGCACATGATATTGATTTACGAATTCCCAGGGAAAAGGAAACAGGCAAACGGATAGCTGTAATCGGCGGCGGTCCTGCAGGCCTCACGGGTGCCTTTTTTCTTGCCCGAAAAGGACATGATATTACTCTTTTTGAGGCAAATCCCAAACTCGGCGGTATGTTGCGCTATGGCATCCCAACTTATAAAATAGACCGGCATGTCCTGGATTATGAGACCGGGTTGATTCTTTCCATGGGAATATCCGTACGGTTCAATCAGTGCTGGGGAAAAGATTTTACTCTGCAGGATCTCAAAAAACAGGGTTATCATGCAATATTACTCGCAACCGGAGCCGGACTGGACAAGCCAATTGATATACCCGGTTGTGACTTGCCGGGGGTACTTGTCGCAACACAGATCCTGCGTGATGCTGCCGAAGGGAAAAGAATCGATTACGGAAAAAAAGCAGCGGTAATCGGCGGGAACAATATCGCTATGGAGGTTGCCAGAACCCTCTTACGTCAGGGTGTAGATGAGGTAACGGTGATTTATCCAAGGTCTCAGGAAGAGATGGTGGCTAACCAGAGTGTTATCCGTGAGGCTGAAAGGGAAGGCGTGCGTTTTCTGCTTATGGCATCTCCAATCACTATTGTCGCGGCTGATGATGGTCGATTCGAGATCGAACTTGTGCGAATGAAATTGGGTCTGCCTGATGCGCACGGTGTCCGCACCCCTGAAGTGGTTGCCGGTTCAAATGTCACCATCACCGTTGATACGATTGTCACATCTCTTGGTCAGATGGCATGCTTTGATCATTTCAGCGGTGGTGTACTTGAAGAACAGATTGAAGTTTCGGCCAATAATACTATTAATGCATCGACAAGGGATTTTACCACCTCGGTGCAGGATGTCTTTGCCGCAGGAGATGCGGTGAATGGGCCGAGAACAGTGATTCAGTCTGTTGTCAGCGCGAGGC
The DNA here is from genome assembly GCA_003249165.1 of Desulfobulbaceae bacterium. Classification (GTDB taxonomy): domain Bacteria; phylum Desulfobacterota; class Desulfobulbia; order Desulfobulbales; family SURF-16; genus SURF-16. Next base: position 1,148 of record QKJV01000105.1, read on the forward strand.
GGGCGGCGGAGAGTATCCATGCAGCTATTATGGGGCTGCCGAGAGAGCACCCGGAAAATCGTTTCAACTTTACCCGTGGTAAATCTTTCGATCAGGTTCATTTGAGTAATTTTGACGGGATTGATGTCAAACTGCGCGAGCAGATGCCGGCACGGCAACCACGTACGGCTGTGCATGATTTTGAGATGATCAATCTCGGTTTTGATGAAGAAATGGCCCGTCGTGAGGCGGAGCGGTGCCTTTCCTGTGGCTGTACGGCTTTTGAAAAGTGCGAATTAAAGCATCTTGATATTGATTATAACGTCAATCTCAACAAAACAGGTATGGTCGACAGGCCAGACTATGTAATCGATGAAACCCATCCGGTCCTCCGGGTGGATCTCAATAAATGTGTTTTCTGTCAACGCTGCATGCACTCCTGCGGTTATGATGCACTGGAAGTCTCGGCAGCCCAGATTAATGAAAGTGGCATCGCCTCAGGGCTACATCTCAGCTTTAACGCGAAATGCGTCCATTGCGGAAATTGTGCCGACAATTGCCCCACCGGCGCATTAACAAAAAAGGCTGCTATCTTGCCTGTCATAGGTGAAGAGGTACGGGACGTCCGTAGTACATGCCCTTACTGTGGCGCAGGTTGCCAGATTGTCCTGCGCGTCAGAGGAAATACCATTATTGAAATAACGAGTGAACCTGATTTGGCGCCAAATTTTGGCGAATTATGTGTAAAGGGGCGTTTTGCCTTTGATTTTGTCGGGTCCACTCAGCGGTTGACCAGACCTTTGGTGAGAAGAAACGATCGCTTAGTCGAGACGAGTTGGGACGATGCTCTGGAGACGGTTGCCCGTAATTTTTCTCGTCTTAAAAGAGAATATGGTGCAGATTCGATCGCCGGTTTTTCCTGCGCCAGGGCCACTAACGAAGAAAATTATCTGATGCAGAAATTTATGCGCACGGCGATCGGGACGAACAACATAGAACATTGTGCCCGGCTTTGACACGCACCTACGGTGGCCAGTTTGGCCCTCACATTTGGCAGCGGAGCAATGACAAACTCAATAGCGGATACAGCCAGGACGGATCTCTTTCTTATGATTGGCAGTAATCCGGATACCAGTCATCCCACCATTGGTTTACGCATCAATCAGGCTGTAAACAGGGGGGCAAAACTTGTTGTTGTTGATCCTCGGAGAACAAAGCTTGCTGAAAAAGCCGATCTGTGGCTACGCATTAAACCGGGAACGGATGTGGCATTACTGAATGCCATGATGCATGTAATTATCAAGGAGCATCTGTTTGATGAGCAGTTCGTTGCTGAACGAACAGAAGACTTCGATGAACTGGTGCGGCTTGTTGAAAAATATCCGCTGGACATGGTAGCCGAAATAACAGGAATTAAGGCAGAATGGATACAACAGGCTGCGCGCATGTATGCTGCTCCTGGCCGGCACGCAATCTATCACGGGATGGGCATAACCCATTATGTCACGGGTACAGACCGGGTAAAAACTATCGCTAACCTTGCCATGCTGTGTGGCAAAATCGGGATTGAAGGTGGAGGATGTAATCCTCTACGCGGCCAGAACAACGTGCAGGGCGCCTGTGATGTTGGGGCGCTCTTCAACAACC
>QKJV01000368.1 GCA_003249165.1 Desulfobulbaceae bacterium
CATGATGTCATCGAAACTGTTGAAAAAGGGAAATGAGGAGCGTGGCCTTGCAGGAAAAATTTCCCGTGATTTCAATCGACTCAAAAATAACTACGGCAAAATGCTCGATACAACATTAAGTGCCCGCCCAGCTGTTTATTTTGTCTGGATCGTCATCAGTTTGCTGACTGTTCCCATGTTCAGAATGTCTCCAGTCGAGCTGGCCCCAACCGAAGACCAGGGTGTTATTTTCGGTATTATCGATGCGGCAGCCAACTCTACTCTGGACCAGACAAGCCGTTATGCAGCAGCAGCGAACAAAGCCTTTTTCAGTATACCTGAAACTGATTTTACGTTTCAGATAACCAGGCCAAATTCCGGTTTCAGCGGCATGGTTACGAAACCATGGGACCAACGCAATCGAACCATTTTCCAGATTATGCCCGAAATCCAGCAGAAATTACACGGGATAGCCGGTATCCAGATATTTCCGGTCTACAGACCTTCCCTGCCCGGCGGGGGCCAATTCCCTGTGGAGTTCCTCCTCGCCTCCACCGCCGAGACCGAAGAAATTCTGCAGTTTGCAAAACAACTGCAGATTAAGGCGATGCAAAGTGGGCTTTTTGCCTTCCCACCAATTATTGATGTTAAAATTGATCAGCCTCAGTCTGAATTTGTAATTGACCGTGACAAAGTTGCTGATCTTGGGCTGAATCTTGAGAATGTCGGGGCGGATATTGGCGCAATGGTCGGCGGAAATTTTGTAAATCGCTTTGATATTGCCGGTCGCAGCTATAAAGTTATTCCGCAAATCCAACGTATAGACCGGCTTAACCCGGCCCAACTCAAGGATATTTATGTAACAGGACCAAATGGACAACTTATCCCGCTCAGTACAATCGCAACCATAAAAAATAACACGGTAGCCCGTTCGTTGAACAGATTTCAGCAGCTCAATGCCGTAAAAATCAGCGGCGTTTCGTTACGGCCTCTCGATGAATCCCTCCGCTTCCTGGAAGATGAAGCGGCTAAAATTCTTCCTAAGGGTTATGTGATTGATTATACAGGAGAATCACGGCAGCTACGGACAGAAGGCAACAAATTTCTTCCTGCTTTTGCCCTCGCCGTAGTATTGATTTTTCTTGTCCTTGCAGCCCAGTTCAACAGCTTCCGCGATCCTTTTGTCATTCTTGCTGGATCAGTACCGTTGGGAATCTTTGGTGCCCTTATCTTCACCTTTCTGAAAATGCCCGATCCAAACGTTCCATTCTGGACACATGGCTGGACCACATCATTGAACATTTACTCTCAGGTTGGACTTGTCACCCTGGTGGGACTTGTTTCCAAAAATGGGATATTAATCGTCGAATTTGCCAACAAGCTGCAACTGAAGGGCTTATCTAAACTTGATGCTGTCAAAGAGGCCTCAATGACCAGATTGAGACCGATTCTCATGACCAGTGTGGCCACAGCCGCAGGCCATTTTCCCCTCACTCTGGTAACAGGCGCAGGTGCAGCTGCAAGAAACTCTATCGGCCTGGTGCTTGTCGGTGGTATTACCGTAGGTACCATTTTTACCCTTTTCATCGTTCCTTCTATTTATATGCTCGTAGCAAAAGACCATGGCTTTGAGGCCTCCGGTTCATCAGCCGCAGTTAGAAGTGAAAATCGACAGGCAAACAACTCATGAAAGTTAACGGATCATCTGCAAGTTATAGCAAAATAACAGGAAGATTATTTTATAGATTACCACTTAATATCACACAGTGAGAATTGTGCCCATTTATCTTGATGAGAAGCGGAAAATCGCAGTGAAGATGACGCACATATTTAAAATCAAGAGAATCCGTCAGTTTTTGCAGCCACGACAGGTCAATTCGGTCATTTTTTCTTTCATCTACTGTAATATAAGGAATGCCCATGGAAGTTATATTGTGAAAAAAATGAGTCCCTTGGGAAGGTTCAACCTGGAACTTTTCGGTTCTCAGCTCTACTATTGCCCCAACCCCTGAAATATCCTGCCACTGTACTGGAATACCGAGCCAGTGGTCAGCCGATCCCCAACGCCCAGGACCAATAAGCAGGTAGGAACTGTGTTTTTGGAGTAACCTGTTGTTCATCATGCTAATTTCTCGGGCAATTGCAGCAGAGCTTGCTCCATCGAAGACTTCCGGCGGAATATAGACGATGTCACGAATTTGCCGATATCTGCCATGTCCAAGCGCCTTCTGAGAATAACAGAAAGACCTGGCTATCTCTTCGTCGTCGATATCAACTTCTTTTTCTCCGGTTTCGCTTATCATCGGCCGCATTTGCAGAAAATAAAATTCACTTTGGCCGGGCTCAACCTGATTGAGGTTGACTGCAAATTCGATTTCTACCGGACATCCCATCCCCCGGCGGCCAATATCCAACACCTCTTTGATCAACTCAGGTAAAGGAAAAAGTTTATATTTCAATACTTGGGCAAACGTCGTGATTCTTTCGTGACCGCTGCCATCCCGGATACGATGCTCTTCCCTGATGTATGAACTGGTCAACATCCTCACCGGGAATTCGTCCTCTGCCTCGTCAATTTGTCGTTTGATCAGATTTCCATTTCGATCAAAGGACAAGTTCTCAGGATAATCGACCATCCGCAGGGCATAAAAATAACGCTGTGCATTCCTCAAAATATCATCAACCGTAGAAAATTGAGTGAGCATTTCTGGAAAGTGCGGGGAAAAACGGAGGCTCTTTTCACCTTCGACCACTGTTTTACCAAAACCGAGAGCTATATGGGCAACACCTT
>QKJV01000118.1 GCA_003249165.1 Desulfobulbaceae bacterium
GGTGGAAGAGTTCAGTGATGTAAAAAAAAGAAAAATCGAAGAAAAAGCTAACAGTGCAGATCGAGATCAGCGAGAGTATGAGCTTGAAATGTATATCTTGGGTTTTCGTTTGCCAAATACACGAATTGGCGCAAACCTGCGGTGGGTGGGCATTTCGTCCACTGAATGATATTCATCGTGTGTCTACAGATTTTGGCTATTTTTGGGGGGTATTTTCGAGGTAAACGAGCCGCTTTGGAGGCTTTATTTTAAGCTTTTTCAGAATGTTGCGTGTTTCGGCGGAGATTTCATTACGCAAATGCACACGCTGATTTAAATTAAAAAGTTTTGTAACTTGCATCGTGTCCAGAGCGCGCCGGATTCGATGCCAGGGCTTGCCGCAGGCCCGTTCGGCGATCCGTTCGATCATCAGCGCCAGCACACAGATTTTCACGTGACTCTCGATGCGACGAGACAGCCAGTGATACATCGGAGTCATTTTGATCTGGGTGCGTTTGAGCGATCGAAAACAGCGCTCAATGACCATCAGCCCCTTGTATCCCAAAGCGGCATCTTCTAGGCTGATGGTGTCGTCGTTGGTTTCGATCACCCATTTGCCGTCATACTTGGTTGCCTGGCGGATGGCCGTCCGGTCTATCCGCACCTGGCCGGCTTTCGTAATTCGCAGGTATCGTTTGAAGCGTCGGGAAGCCAGTAGTTCAATGGCCCACTGCGCTGTAGCCGATTTGTCTGGATGCCGGTCCAATTCGGTTTCCAGAAGCTCAACGATGGCCGCACGGTGCTTTTGCTGGCGCTCGGCTTCCTTGGGATTGTAGCAAAGGATATAACGCTTACGTCGCTCACCGTCTCCGACGATAACCTCTTTGGCTTGCAGGTTGTCTTTAAAAACCGTGTAGCGACCTCGCTTGCTGAGTACCTCGCGTTTGATCTCGCTAACATTGGCCATTCGGCAGGCCAGAAGGTATTTACCACAAGCCCGGGCCAGTTCTGCGCGGTTGTCTTCCGAGTTCATACCCGAGTCGGCGACAAACAGGGCTCGGCCAAGGTTCCAGCCACGCAGATCGGCGCGAACCTTTTCAACGGTACTTGTGTCGGTCGTGTTGCCGGGCAGCACCCAGCTTCGAACCGGGATGCCTTCACGGGTGACCGCCAACGCTACCACAACCTGGGGGCTCCATGTCCCCTCCTTGGAATGGCCGAAGTGGCGCAAGGTTGTATCCGAGTTGGCACTTGGGTCATCCTCATAGTCAGTGGCAAAGGAGGCCGTTGTAGTATCGTAAAAGATCAGATCCACTTCGAGGTTGAACAGGTTGGCAACGTGGAAAAAGACTGTCTTTTCAACTTCGGCGGCATGCTCGTAAAGCAGATCCATGGCTTCGTACATATGTCGAAGCTTCAATTCATCGCAGGAGGGTAAATAGACCGTCTCGAGCCAGCGGTCCCAGACGCCCAACTTGGACTCAGGAGCACACAGACGATTAGCTGTCATTGCAAAAAGAGCCCGCTCGTATACTTCCAGTGTCTTGTTGGCCCTGGCCATATCGATAAGGGTCTTTTTGAGCCCGGCCTTTTCCCAAAGGGCCTCAATGGCATGGACCGTTCCCAGCATAACGGTTCGGTCGATCTTTAAGTTGCCCGGCAGCGGAGATCTTGCATCCGGGATCTGTGACTGGTCCGCCTCCATGGGATCGAGAACGGTCAGATTGACTACCCGTGCAATGGATCTGCACAGACGGACCAGTTGCTCACGGTCGAGACGATCGGTTCGCCCGAAGTTGTGGATAATCTTTGCAACCGCCTTGCCGGTGACCGGGTGGCGCTCGTTGTGGGCCAGCTGGAAATATTCGACGACCGAGCCGTCCTTGTTTTTTCGCTTGGTGGTTCGCAGGTACATGCCTATGCATTTAACGTGTTAACACTTTGTTGTCAACGAAAAAATGCTAATTTGTGTGCCTACGCATTTTGAGGGTCGGGAATTTGATAAGTCGCTGAAATTATTGAAATCGACCCCGAAAATGAGCTAATTTTGGGGTCATTTTTGCCTACAATCTGAAAACGAGAGACTTATACGGAGTGCCCTGATGATGATCTTATGGCTCTTGGCCTGATCGTTGGCACCAACGTGTATGAGGCCACTGATGTGGGATTCGTGAGGTTCAAAGATGAAGAATCTAAGGGGAGGGGCAAGTCAACCGGCACTGATATCACAGATTTGTTTAAATGGACAGGCTGGGTTTTCGATGCCATCCTTGATCTGAGCGGAGACGGGCTAATCGATGCAAGCGATGTCCCCATAGAGTACGATCTTATAGAAAATGGGGGTAATGATAATGGCGTCATTGATCCCGCTGAGTATGATTTATGGTTGGATGATCAAAGCGCGGCCGGGTTGGCTACATACTATGAGAATGAATGGATTCTTAACATTGCTGATCTTGTTGTTACCGACCAAAACATCAGTAATGACGGCATCAAACTTTTGAAACTGAGGTTTTATCCGGTTTCATCAACATATTACGTGCAACCTTCTGAGTAAAAGAGTTCAATAATGGAGTATGAGGAAAGGCCGACATTTATCGGTCTTTCCTTAAAGAGCCTTTGATTTTCTCTTTCCAAATCCTGGCTAAGCCCTATTATAGAATTATTGCATTAAGGAAATTTCTAATGTTTATTTCAATAGTGGTATTATTCGCCTTAAGCTTTGTCAGTATTTATACGCTAATAGACTTTTTCGAGTATTTGAAAAAATTTCATGTTTTAAAAT
>QKJV01000058.1 GCA_003249165.1 Desulfobulbaceae bacterium
GACAGAACTAATATGGATGACTGGCCTCTAGTAAAATAGAGAAAAAGTGTGAAAAGAATATTTCTAGCAAACAAAGGAGTTAATTAATATGAACAGCAAAGGGAAAATACCATTTGGTTTACTATTTGAAGAAGTGTTTCAAGGGTCAGGTGAAAACAGAGCACCTATCTATGACGAAAAACGAGATATTTCAGTAATCAAAGATTCGAATGGAAACCTGGTGCCATTTGTAGATGCAGCAGGGCCCAACGATACAGAAACAGCCACCAAGGTAGCAAAAGAATCAACTGATTATTCCATTGAGAGCAGTTTAAATATTCAAAGTACCGTTACTGTTACCCATACAAAAAGAGAGGAAACTGACTCTGACGTTAATAGATTTGCCACACCAAACACCTTTTTATCTTTAAAACCCTCTGATGAGACAGGTGACCTGCCTCGAAAAATATACCCAAGTAAAATGAGAGTTGAGCGTCTGAAAAAGGAGCAACTCTCTCATGAAGCGACGCAAACCAGAACAAATCGTGCAACTCTTGCACAAAGCTGACGAGGCCCTGGCACAAGGGCAGACTATCGAAGACATCTGCCGAGAGCATCAGGTTAGTCCGGCGACCTACCACCGCTGGAAGCAAAAGTACGGTGGCTTGAGCATTCAGGATGCCAAACGACTGAAAGCCCTGGAAGTCGAGAACGCCAAATTGAAACGCTTATTGGCAGAGGCAATGCTAGCCAATGATGCCTTGCGTGAATTCTTATCAAAAAAAGTATGACGGCAGCCGAGCGACATCTTCTGATTGATGCAATGGAGAGCACAGGCTTATCCAGGCGTTCGGCCTGCCGTTGGTCAGGCTATTCTAGAGCAGTAGGATGCTATCAGTTGCGTCGCCCAGCTCAAGAAGCCAAGTGGCTGGAGCGGATCCGTAAAGCAACCAGAGCCAACCCGCGCTATGGATATCGGCGGATCGCCATTGTGAGTGGTCTCGGTTTTGGACGCTGCTGGCGGCTGTGGAGAAAGCATAACTTCAAATTAGCCGCACAGCGCGCTCGCAAACGGCGAAGACAAGACAAGCCTGCCGCTCGACCGCAACAAGCCGAGTATCCAAATCATGTATGGACATATGACATCCTGTTTGACCGGTTGGCAGATGGAAAGCAGTTCAAGACTTTGAGCATCCTGGACGAATTTACCCGTGAATGTCTGGGCATTCTGGCTTCACACTCTATCCTTGCACAAGATGTGATCGCTTTCCTGACCGCCATCCTGAAAAATCGACCCGCACCGACCTTTCTACGTTCGGATAATGGCAGTGAATTCACCGCACAATCTGTGCAAGCCTGGTTGGAACAAAACCAGGTTGGTCCTGTCTTTATTCCACCAGGACAGCCTTGGAAGAATGGTTACATCGAAAGTTTTCATGACAAGTTCCGCGATGAGTGCCTGCAACGTGAATGGTTTCAGTCTCTTCTTGAAGCCCAGGTCGTCATCGAAGCCTGGCGATTGCACTATAATACCCAGCGGCCACACAGTTCGCTGGCTTACCAAACACCAACGGCTTTTGCCGCTCAGTACACCACCCAACCTGCTCAATCTCTCATTCCAGTTGGGTATAAAAACTGAGGCATGTCAATTCATTACTTGAAAAAGAGTATTTATAATGAATGCAAAACAATTACTAATCATTTTCATACAGGCTCCGACTTGGCAAGAATCACAAGAATTAGTTGAAAAATATCCCGATCTTCTTGGAAATGAAATTGCAGTAGAACTGGAAAAGTTAATTGCTCGCGCTAGGGCAGAGAATAATGTAGAAATTCTAGAAAATCTTTTGAGCCATAAAGAATTGCTTGAAAACTGTAAAACTATTGGTATTCAAGAAGCTTTTTCAGCAAGGATAAATCAGGGCCATATGTTATCCCCAGATGGAGGTTTGCAGGCATTTAACATATCTCAACTAAACAGAATATCAATATCGAGACCGCAAACGGAGAGAGGAAAATATTATCTTCAGTCAATATTGGATCAAAATCACAATATTCAAATACAAATAAAGTTATGCAAGGATGCATTGTGGGAGTTTTCTGACTCGGATCAAATTACCTGGGCATGGGCAAATGCCATACTCGGAGATCTCCTTATTGGACAACACCTTGAATATAGAGAAGACGCAATAGTTATAGAACATGCCATAGAATATTTCAACCAATCCCTGAAAGTTTTTTCTCCGTCCGAGGAACCTCAATTATGGGCTAGTGTAATGAAATCATTAGGGTGGGCGTATAATTTTTCCAATAGGGGGACTAAAGCGAAAAACATGGAATTAGCCATTAGTTGCACTCAGCAAGCTCTGCATTACTTTTCATCCATTGAATTTCCCCAACAATATGCTGAACTTAATAACAACTTATGTAGCTTGTATCAAGATCGTGTTTTGGGTGATCAAATTAATAACATAGAAATAGCTATTGATCATGGGGAAAAAGCACTTGAAGTAATTGGTAACAGAAAAAGTCTTAAAGAATGGGAAGAAACTCATATCAATCTCGGAGAAGCGTATAGGAAGAGAATTCGTGGAACCAAAAAACAAAACTTTTTGGCAGCAAATGAGCATTTCTCTCGGGTACTAAGCGCTTACGATAGTAGATCACAACCTCGTAAGTGGGCTCGTGCAAATTGGCTATTGGGTAATTTATATACTGAAACCGTATCAGAAAAATATTTAGAGAACCAAGATCTTACGGCTAAAGAATATTTGAAATC
>QKJV01000329.1 GCA_003249165.1 Desulfobulbaceae bacterium
ACAGGTAACAATAATTCTGTAAAAGAAGGGTCTATCCGAGATTTTATTTTGCCTGACCAAAAACAAACAGCATCTGGACAGAAAGTATTTGTTGAGGTAGATATCGCCAAATTGGAATATGGATGATAATTGAGGAAGCAAAATGAGAAGGTTTGTTCGTTTAATGAAGGCTTTGACTGATCCAAGCTGCATCAAAATTCTAAAAATTCTGGGAAAAAGGGACTTTGTGTTTGTCAGTTGCGGCAGGCTGGAATAATTTTTTGAAAATGAGCAACAAAAACTATTCTTGCCAAAGCGGAGAAGAATAATATCCCTCCGAAGACTCTATATGACGTCATAAAGCAGGCAGGTCATCAAACCTCTGGAATCTTCCCTGATACCCCTCAGCCGGGATTCGGGAGAAGAAAACTTGTTGATATCTGTAAAGACTACAATGTCTCTTTACCGACCGTGTTGCAGGCTGTAAAGAAGAAGGGGTTGACCGTAGATCCTGAGAAGACAATAAGGAAAATCGTAGAAGAGAAAAATATTGATCCCGTGGCCATGGGATCGTAGCCAGTGCTTTCAACCAATTATTTTTATCTATGCATCAGACGAGAGAATCGCCAACGTGGGCATTCCGTAAGCGCGCAGTAAATGCTTTTACTTCCGGACTTCCTTCATCCGGTGACCAAGAGGCAAATTCTACTGCTGTATCCGGGTTATAGGGGCCCTGTTTTGTTTCGAAAAAAAGTGATGTGTCTGATTGTGTGATCCATGTATGCCAAGTGTTCGGCGTCAGATCAAAAGCCACGGTTTCTGCACCTTGGCCGATAGAGACACGCTGAATAACCACACCTGTATTATCAAAAATAAGAACATCACAAAGTCCTTGGAGAACCAGGGCAAACTCACCGCGTAATGGGTGTCGATGGGGGCGGAAGTAAGAGTCGAACCGTGTTGCGACAAAGTAGCGCTGAACCGGGTCTGATGCTGATTCATGAACATTGTAATGTGTTCGCAGCCTGGGCGATGACCCGGCTTTACCGAGTAGATCGTTAAGTAATTGTTGGGTAATAAGTTTCATTGCATTATTCACTTGAGAAGAAGTTGGGGCACATAAGGAAACGAGAGAAGCTGATAAAATTCAGTTTATACAAATCGTTGATTTTCCAGCTGGTAAAATAGTTCAGCCTGATATATCTCTCTTCATTCTGTCAAATGTACCCCGGTCTATTTCTCCATGGGCATAACGCTTTTTCAGGATTTCCAGTGCTTCTTCAGCCTGAGATGGTTTTCCCGTTGTTCTTTTCAGGAGGGATATGAGGAGAAAAACAAGCAGCACGGCAATCAGAATCGTAAAAAGTCCACCAAACGGCCAATTCCCCGGCAGCAGGCACCAACCCCCATATCCTCTCATAATATTATCACCTCTGGTCTGAAGTTTTATATGGCAGAACTGTCTGAAAATCTAAAATTTGTTTAGGAACAGAGTTTTTTGGTAATTTGAGCGACATGGGCCCCTTGATAAAAAGCGCCGGCGAGCTCAATTTTACTGGGTGAACGACTGCCATCTTGGCCAGCTATAGTTGATGCGCCATATGGTGAGCAGCCGCAGATTTCTTCGCCGGTCATTTGCTCTTTAAAGGAGTATGGTAAACCGACAACGATCATTCCCTGGTGAAGCAAAGTGATGTGGAAACTGAGAATGGTTGCTTCCTGGCCACCATGCTGCGTGTTGGAACTTGTGATGACACTGCCTGGTTTACCAACAAGCGCCCCGGATAGCCAGAGGTGTCCAGTGGCATCAAGAAATTGCCGCATCTGGCCACACATATTACCGAACCTGGTGGGAGTTCCGAAAATGATCGCATCTGCCTGGCCCAGTTCCTCAGTGCTGCAAACCGGTATATGGCTCATTTGTTGTTGCGATTGTATTGCACCCATTTTTTTCAGAACATTCTCCGGAAGAGTTTCGGGAACGCGCCGCAATTCTGCCTCCACACCTGCAACCGATCGGACTCCTTCAGCGGCTTTTTCGACCATTTTATAAATATGTCCATACATTGAGTAAAAAACCACGAGAATTTTCATAATATATCTCTCCTGCAGGTTAACGGTTTTACTGCTTTGCTCATTTATGTCTATCCAACTGATTTATTTATTAATCTTAACCAAGATTCGCTTTAAGTTTTTTTTATGCCTGTAACTTTTGGGCAAGATCGGAAAGGATATCGATATATGACAAAAACATGATGTGCATGTTCCATTATTTTCTCTGTTCGAAATGAAAGCTAAGAGGCTGGCAATTTGCCCGATTGCGAAGCCAGTTGATTGAGAGGAGTATTGGCCGGCGACTCACAAGCCATTTTTCAAACCGGAATTTCCCCGGAAAATCAATAAACATGATCCCGATGAAAAGAGTCAGCAAGCCTTGGCCGGGAAGGACCAGCATAAGAAGGCCGGCGACAATAAGAAAATATCCTGCGAGATTTTTTATACAGAGCATTCCCCCACGTAAGACAGGATGCTGTATCTGTTCATGTGAACGAGAGTATTCATCCCTATTAAAGTAGTCCACTGGAATCCTGATCACGACCATTGGAACACAAACCGCCGAAATCGCGAAAGTAATGCATGAGACACCTGTCATCAACAGGAGTAAAGATTCATGTGAATAAAAAAAATCTTGCCAATTCATGATAAGGCCGCGGAGGAATAAATTTTACTGTAACCGGCAGAGTCTATTCTTAATATATTGGCTTACATGGAGAAAA
>QKJV01000026.1 GCA_003249165.1 Desulfobulbaceae bacterium
ACCAGTTCTTTTACTGAGGGAGCATCGGTTTTCGGCGGCCAGGCGAACATGCTGCAGTCCATCGACAATATTTTTAACGTTTATAACCCGGACATCATTGCCGCACATACTACCTGTCTGTCCGAGACCATCGGTGATGACCTGAAGCAGATCAGAACGAAGGCGTTAAGCGAGGGCAAAATTCCTGAAGGCAAGTATATGATCAGTGCGCCCACCCCCAGCTACGTCGGGTCGCACGTCACGGGCTTCTCCAATATGGTCAAGGCCATGACTGAGCTGGCTGTGACTACCGGCAAAAAAAATGGCAAGGTAAACATTATTCCAGGCTGGGTTGAACCAAGCGACATGGAAGAAATCAAGCGCATAACCAATATGATGGGAATCGGCACCATTCTTTTCCCGGATACGTCAGGCGTCTTGAACGGTCCATTAACCGGTGAGTACAAAATGTTCCCCGATGGCGGCACCACCATTGAAGAGCTGAAGGCAACCGGCGATTCTATCGGCACACTTGCTCTGGGTGAATGGTGCTCGGCTGACGCAGCTCGCGAGCTGGATACAAAGAACAAGGTTCCGTGCAAGGTCCTGGATATACCGTTCGGCCTCAAGGCTACCGACCGTTTTATTGATGCCCTGCGCCTTGTCAGCGGAGTAACAGTACCAGACAGTGTTGCCAAGGAGCGAGGGCAGCTGGTAGACATGATCTCTGACATGCATCAGTATTATTACCATAAAAAGGTTGCTCTGGTTGGCGATCCGGATCAGCTGATCAGCATGACCGAGTTCCTTGTCACCCTTGATATGTGGCCGATGCACATTGTTACCGGTACACCGGGCAAGGCCTTTGAAAGAAGAATCAGGGAAATAACCAAGGATCTGCCCTATGAAGTGAATGTCAAGGCAGCCGGTGATATGTTCCTGCTCCATCAGTGGATCAAAAATGACCCGGTTGATCTGCTCATTGGTAACACGTACTGCAAGTACATCTCCCGTGATGAGGACATCCCGTTTGTTCGTTGGGGATTTCCCATCCTGGACCGTCAGGGGCATCAGTACTTCCCTACCGTAGGGTACAAGGGCGGCCTTAGACTGCTGGAAAAAATTCTGGGTGCTATTCTCGACCGCAAGGACCGTGATGATCCGGAAATTAACTTTGAACTTGTTATGTAAAAAAAACCCAAGGCAGGGAGTCAACTCTCCCTGCCTTCTCAGGAAAAAGACAGGTTTGCGCCCAATCCTCCTTTGCCAAGTATTCCATCGCAAACCCTGTCTCTCCTATTTTATTCCTGAATCAGACAGGAAAATCTCAATGTTCCTGCTTGATTGAGCAATAAAATTATCTCAGCATCTTATTTTAAAGGTGTACTCCAATGAATGTTGGCCCCATACACAACAACAGTTTGTTTTTCCTCCGCAACAGCAACTTCCGCAACACAGCCGGGGGAAGTGATTAATCTGCAGGTTGCCGGACGTACGTTTGTCAGATCTCGTTTTGCACCTGAGGGCAAGATGAGCCCGGCCATTCTTCCAACTGATGCAATCAATATATTAGAAAGCATGCTGAGCCAGGGAACAGCAATCTCCGAAGTTCAGGTCAGCGGACCCGGTGATCCTCTTGCTGATGTAACCAAAACGGTTGAAACCTTGCATAAAGTGCATGACAAGTATGCCGACCTGCGCCTGAGCATCACCACTCTGGGACTCTATGGTGACCAGTATGCAAAAATGCTCGCTGACTGCGGTATCACTTTTATCACTCTTCTCATCGATGCAATAGATCCTGAGGTGATAAAAAACCTTTATGTATGGATTCGTCCCGGCACGAAGACTGTCCCTTTATCCCAGGCATCTTCCCTGCTCGCCGATGAACAGTTGCGGGCCATACCTGCAATGGTGCAGGCCGGAATTAGGGTTATTGTCAGGACAACAGTCTATCCAGGAATTAATGACAATCATATTCCGGCACTTGCCGAAGTTATCTCCCAGCTGGGGGCTGAACGGATGATTCTCGTCCCATGTTCCCCCTTTACAGATGAAAAGATCAACATTACCCCTCCTGACAGCGTTGCAATATCAAGTCTCTGTGAAATTGCCGGCAGACATCTCCCTGCAGAGATTGCTGCAGATAATTCTGATCAGATGGAGAGTTCTCTTGAAATCGCGCCCTCCCCCACGGCAACAATGCTGCCGAAACCCTCGAAAGAAAGACCAAATGTCGCGGTTGTGAGTTCCAACGGGATAGACATAGATCTTCATCTCGGTCAGGCAGTCAAGGCCATGGTGTTTGGTCCCAGAGATGATGGGCTTACCTGCCTACTTGCAACTCGGGCACTACCTGAACCCGGCGGTGGAGGCAGTAGATGGGAAACCCTGGCAAAGACACTTTCAGATTGCTTCGCTTTGCTGGCCGCCGGTGCCGGAGAAAACCCGAGAAACATCTTAAGCCGCCATGGCATCACGACTCTCATCACCACGGAAGGTGAAGTAGATGGAATGGTTGATTTGCTTTACGGCGGCGGAAAAAAAGGAAAACAATGCCGCACTGAAGGGCGGAAATAATTATACAACTACCTTAAAACAAAGAAAAAAGGAGAACGATATGGCAATTCCCGAAAGACAAATTATTGTATGTCAGAGCTTTCGTGCTTCAGGTGGCGATCCAAAAGGTCTCTGCCACAAGCAGACAGATGGATTTTTGCAGTACATAGATGAAGAAATCCTTGATCGTGGACTTGATTGCCTGGTCACGGCCACTACCTGCCTCAAGCAATGTGAGTCAGGGCCAATCCTGGTTGTTTACCCGGAAAACTGGTGGTTCAAGGGGGTAAACAGTAAAGATGTAATCGATGCAATTCTGGACGGCATTGAAGATGGGGCACCACCAGAAGAGTATCTTTTTTCCTCGTAAAACTTCCCGTTAGCCTAGCTCAAGAACCAGATGAGTTTAACAACTATAGAGTTGTGGCTGCATAAATTATTTATCGGTAATTTCGGTCACAAAAATCAAGTCAATCGTTTTTGTGACCGCTGATTATTATTTTGGCATCCCTATTTGACCAGGCAAAAACGAAACATCCAATTAGGTGAAGAGCAAAAAAAATTCCATAAAACTAAGAGGAGCATCACATGAAAGAAAACTGGGAAAAAATCTTTGAATACGCATCTATGCCCGTGCATGGAACCATGTCCCGGAAGCTGAGAAAGGGTGTCAGTTTGCAGATCAACGAAGGCAAGGTCTATGAAACCGCAGTCATGTTTCTCGGTGAAAATTTTGTCCGCGTAACAGAGGAAGGTCCAGACAAACAGGCCATTAATACCTATTACGACTGGAAGGGTATAATTTCCATTCGGACAATAAGTACTCCCTGATAATTATGATTCGCCAGTTGAAAGGGTTTCTGGTATTATCATAGGAAATTTGATAGTTTATATGCAGCGTGTTTCGATCCGCACCAGTACAGCAGCCTGATATAGAAGATCTTGTCGCCCATCTTACCTTCTTTTTTTCATTGAAGCGGATTTTATCTGCAATGAGGATCTGGAATAGCGAGGACTGCGACTGATGCTTGATAATGATCTCTGCGGTATTATGGTCACGCAGGCAAATAAGTGTGTATCGGATGTGTACCTTGTCAGCTTGCTGTCTCAACTGCAGAAAGAGGCCGGCCCTGCTTATCGAGGATGTGTTCATTAATCCGGAATGGCAGGGCCAAGGGACTGGTCCCCGCCGTTTGTTTAATGAACCAACTCGGTGCTTGGGCAAAAAAAATAAAAGTGTTTCACGTCTCCAGTTGCTGACGGTCCGAAACAACAATGGCTGGATTTCTATGCAAAACTCGGATAGCAGACAACTGAATTGATCTGTAGACACAAACGGCTTTTCCCCTAATTATACCTTCGTCAGAAAAAAGCCGAAAATTCTATTTGCGAGATTAAGACCACTATGCCTTCATCTGTTTTTCAATCAGATTTAGTCAGCTTCAGTGATATAAAATCACACGCC
>QKJV01000490.1 GCA_003249165.1 Desulfobulbaceae bacterium
CCCTTTCGGTCATCTGTTCGCCAAGCCACATTATAAAGGCAGTACCTGATGTCAAAGTGAGCATGGTCATGATACGAAATGACCAACCTGGATTGATTACTATCATTTCACTGCCAGCCGGAGCAACCATTCCTTCAAGTCCGGTACTTATCATTAATGCCTGGATAAGGCTTAAAGCAACGGTCGCGTACCGCGTGTACTGCGTAATTTTTCTTCTTCCTGCCTCACCTTCCTTTGATAAGGCTTCAAGCTGTGGAACCACTACAGTTAACAGTTGAAAAATAATTGAAGCACTGATGTAGGGCATGATTCCTAGAGCAAAAATGGAGAAATTTTCTAACGCTCCACCGGAAAACATATTAAACATGCCGAACAACGTACTGGAATTTTTCTCAAAGAAAGACGCGAGCGCCTCACCATTAATCCCAGGAGTTGGAATTTGCACTCCGGCTCGGTAAACAGCAAGCATCAGAAGAGTATAGGTGATTCTTCTTCTGAGTTCTGGTACGTTTGCTACGCTTTGCAGTGCCCCGGCCATTATTATAAACCTCTTTTATTCCTCAATTGAACCGCCGGCTTTCTCAATTTTACTGCGAGCACTTTCGCTGACCTTATCCACAGCAAGGATAAACTTTTTGGTCACTTCACCCTCACCGAGAATTTTAACAAAATTGTCCTTGGATCGAATCAGACCTGCGGCGAGTAGTACATTACGGTCAACTTTAATTCCGGCTTCAAGTTTATCGAGTTCTTTTACATTAACAATTGCATATTCTCTACGGAAAATATTGGTAAACCCGCGTTTAGGCAAACGCCGCTGAAGGGGCATCTGACCTCCCTCAAATCCGAGCTTAATACCGCTTCCTGATCGAGCTTTAAAGCCTTTATGTCCACGTCCCGCTGTTTTACCATGGCCGCTTCCCGGGCCTCTTCCCAAACGTTTTCGTTGTTTGGTTGAACCTTTCTGTGGGGATAAATTGGATAAAGACAACATTATATTTCCTCCACGTCAATGAGATGTTGGAGTTTTTTTATCATCCCGCGCATCTCAGGGGTATTTTTCCGAACTACAGTTTTGTTCGTTCTGGTCAAACCGAGACCAGTGGCAGTTGCACGTACTGATTTCGTGCTTCCAATCACGCTTTTCTTCAATGTTATTTTCAGCTCATTCGCCATGATCATACCTATCCAATCTTATCGTCACAATCACGATTACTCTTTCCTGTGGGATTTGACGCAGTAAGAACACATTGATAACGGAGAAAATACTTCTTATTAAGAAAGAATTTCCTCAACGGTCAAACCACGTTGCCGTGCAACTCTTTCAACACTACGTAATTTTCTCAATCCATCAAGAGTTGCCTTAACGAGATTATGTGGATTATGAGAACCAAGGCACTTTGTAAGAATATTCTGAACCCCAGCAGCCTCAAGAACAGCCCTCACCGCGCCACCGGCAATAACTCCTGTACCTGCAGATGCAGGTTTTAGCATTACCTTGCCGGCTCCGAATCTTCCATTTGTCTCGTGGGGAATGCTTATTTCGTTTATAGCAACAGGCTTCATGTCTTTACGCGCCTTCTCAACGCCCTTTCGAATAGCCTCAGGGACCTGATTCGCTTTTCCAAGGCCATATCCGACACTGCCCTTGCCGTCACCAACAACAACAATCGCACTGAAGCTGAAACGACGTCCGCCTTTAACAACTTTTGCTACTCTGTTGATGTAAACTATCTTTTCGATGAGCTGATCATCAATCTTGTCGCTTTTAAAATCGGCCAACTTACACCCCCAACAATTACATATAATTAGATGAATAATTCACAATTGAATAAAGTAATTTTATAATTCGAGGCCAGCTTCACGTGCACCATCAGACAAAGCCTTTACTCGCCCTTGAAAAATATAACCGCCTCTATCAAAGACGACTTTGCTAATGCCTTTTTCAATTGCTTTTTTAGCAATTAATTTCCCGACATTATGGGCTACAGCGATTTTTCCGTTACCTTCACCCTGCGTATAGGATTTGTCCAGGGTTGACATAGAACACATGGTATGTCCGGCTAGATCATCAATGATCTGTGCATATATATGCCTGGCGCTTTTGAAAACGCGCAGGCGTGGTCTTTCAGCAGTACCTAAAATTTTTTTTCTAATTCTTTTGATACGCTTTTCGCGCGCAACTGTCTTCTTATTTGTTCTCGCCATTGTTTTAACCTAAATTAGATTCAAAAGTTACGCTGTTACTTAGAAGCAGACTTACCAGCCTTACGGACAATATGTTCATTTTCGTATCGAATACCCTTCCCTTTATATGGTTCGGGTTTTCTGATATCCCTTATTTTGGCCGCTGTCAAACCGAGAAGTTCTTTATCAATACCTTCAAGGATAATGGTTGACTTCTCTATTTTCCCTTCTATTCCGGCCGGCAACTTGAAAATCACAGGATTCGAGTAGCCAACATTTAGGGTCAACTCATTATTTTGTAAATCAACTTTATAGCCAACACCCTCAATAACCAGCTTCTTGCTGAACATTTTTTCTGTTCCAAGAATCATATTATTGACAAGTGTACGGGTAAGACCGCTAAAAGCACTGGTTCTTTTACTGTTGTCCAGACATTTTACCGCAATAAAGCCGTCAGCCTGTTCGAGACTGATTTCTGGACGAATATTACGCTCCAATGTACCTTTGGGTCCGGTGACCTTTACATTTGTTCCGTTTATATCAACTTTTACCGCTGCTGGTACCGGTATAGGTTGCTTGCCAATCCTAGACATTGGTCATCTCCACTCTTCTTGCTGACTTAATGTTCACATTTCCCAAAAACGGTTTACCTGTAAAACCGTTTCTCAATTACAGGCATTACCATACAGTGCAGAGCAACTCACCGCCGACACCTTTCTGTCGTGCTTCCCTGTCTGTAAGAATACCACTCGAGGTAGATATAATTGCTATCCCGAGTCCGCTCATAACTT
Organism: Desulfobulbaceae bacterium; assembly: GCA_003249165.1. Classification (GTDB taxonomy): domain Bacteria; phylum Desulfobacterota; class Desulfobulbia; order Desulfobulbales; family SURF-16; genus SURF-16. The sequence goes on from QKJV01000490.1 coordinate 2,979, forward strand.
TAGGAATTTTATCGGATTTTACATATACACGACATCCGGGTTTACTCACACGCTTAAGCCCGGAAATAACAGGATTTCTGTTTTGATCGTACTTTAAAGTTACTTTCAAAACATCCTGTCCACTTTCTTTAATAATCTGATAATCGCTGATATAGCCTTCATTTTTCAAAATCTCTACAACGCCTTTCCGTAATTTAGAATTAGGCATTTCAAGACTTTCAAATTTTACCATCCTAGCATTTCGGATTCTGGTCAGCATATCTGCCAGAGGATCACTTATAGACATGTATCTACTCCTTTTGCAGTCAATCAAAAATGACAAACAGAGCGCTTACCAGCTCGACTTGGTCACACCGGTTATCTCACCGCGCGAGGCAAGTGATCTAAAACAAATCCTGCAGAGACCAAATTTCCGGATAAATGCCCGAGGTCTACCACAGAGCGGACAGCGATTATATGCGCGTACACTGAATTTCGGTCTGCGCTCACTTTTTGATATTAAAGATTTCTTAGCCAACCTCTTCCTCCTGATCAATACTGTTTATGGAAAGGCATACCCAGTGCATTTAAAAGAAAACGCCCTTCTTTATCGGTCTTAGCATTAGTTGTGATAGTAATATTAAAACCTTTAATTTTATCTATTTTGTCATAATCTATTTCAGGGAAAATGATATGTTCTTTCACCCCAAAAGAGAAATTGCCTCTCCCATCAAAACCAGTTGATTTAATACCTCTAAAGTCACGAACCCTAGGCAAGGCAATATGGATTAATTTGGTCAGGAAGTCATACATTTTATCTTTGCGCAAGGTTACCTTGCAACCAATTGGCATTCCTTCCCTGAGTTTGAAAGTGGCGATAGATTTTTTTGCTTTCGTAATGACGGCTTTCTGTCCGGCAATCAGCGTCAATTCATTTGCAGCGCTCTCAACAATTTTAGGATTCTGAACGGCTTCACCTAAGCCCATGTTCAGAACAACCTTTAAAATTTTAGGCACTTCCATCATATTATTATACCCAAACTCTTTTACGAGCATCGGTACACATTCTTTTTCGTACTGATCTTTCAAATTTAACATCATAGCCTCCAATAAACAAAAGCCTTAGGCATTAGCTTCCACAGTTTCTCCACACTTCTTGCAAACGCGGACTTTTGTTCCATCTTCCAAACGTGATATTTTAACGCGAACTGCTTTTGCGCATTTGGAACAAATCAACATGAGATTAGAAACGTGCAAAGGAGCTTCTATCTCTATTATCCCGCCCTGCTGATTTTTCATATTGGGCTTTGTGTGGCGCTTCATTATGTTGATTTTTTCAACTTTTGCCTTATCAGAGTCAGGATATACTTTTATTACTTTACCTACGCGGCCTTTATCCTTACCGGCAATAACCTCGACCTTGTCATTGAGTTTCAGATAATTTTTCCCTGCACCCATTACGTAAACCTCATCTATAAATTTTTGCTATCGCTGCCCTTGTCATAATAGTGCAAGTTATAAAACTTCGGGGGCCAGTGATATAATTTTCATGAAACCTTTAAGTCTCAGTTCACGGGCTACAGGGCCAAAGATCCTGGTTCCTATTGGTTCACCTGATCCAGCAAGAAGTACCGCTGAATTTTCATCAAATCTTACAGAAGTATCATCTTTGCGTTTGATCTGCTTGACGGTACGCACTATGACGGCACGAAGAACATCGCCTTTTTTGACTTTGGCATTGGGTATTGCCTCTTTTACAGTAACGACAATTACGTCACCGACGCGGGCATATCTTCTCCTGGTTCCTCCGAGCACTCGGATGCAAAGCACTTTTTTTGCACCGGAATTGTCAGCAACATTGAGAACTGTTTCTGTCTGTATCATATTTTCACCAACTATTCACCTGACAGCGAATATCATCAAGTAATAATGTATTTACGTTATTGATTCAAATACGTTGAGAAAAACAAATTTATACAATAACTGCTTTCTCAACTATTTTGCGCAATCTCCAACGTTTTCTCTTGCTCAGGGGACGACATTCTTCAATCATAACGAGGTCACCGACACCGCACTGACTTTCCGGATCATCTGCCATATACTTAATCTGTCTTCGAATATACTTCCCGTAAAGCTTATGGCGAATCAAACGTTCTGTACGAATAACAATACTCTTGTCCATCTTGTCGCTTATTACAATGCCGATTCTCGTTTTTTTATGTGCTTTTTTTCCCACCATCTGTTTATCCCGCGATATATGAATGTTATTGATTCACCATCGATCTGTTATAAATTTAATTAGACTGAAGTTTTTTCTGTAATAACAGTTTTAACTACAGAAATTTGCCTACGGAGATCTTTAAGCTTGGCAGTATTTTCTAACGGCCTGATTCCATGCTGAAATTTCAATTTATTAAGTTCTTCAGCCAAATCTTTTGCTTTTGTAACAAGATCATCAACACCTAACTCACGGATTTCTTTTGCTTTCATAAAGTACTCCTCTTAGAAATAACTTTAGTTGCAAAAGGAAGTTTATTTCCAGCAAGAGTCAACGCCTTGATTGCCATACTCTCCTCAACACCCGTCAACTCATACAGAATACGACCTGGCTTAATTGGCGCAACCCAATATTCAGGACTACCTTTACCTTTACCCATCCTTGTTTCGGCAGGTTTCTTGGTAATCGGTTTATCCGGGAAAATACGAATCCACATCTTCCCGCCACGTTTTACTGTTCTGTTAATGGCAATACGAGCTGCTTCAATCTGCTGCGCGGTCAATTTGCCGCACTGTACAGCTTTCAATGCATATTCTCCGAAGGCTAAAGAGGATCCGCGCAGTGCAGTTCCTCTCAAACGGCCCTTCATCTGTTTTCTATGTTTAACTTTTTTTGGACTAAGCATAGCTAGGTTACCTTAATCAATATCAAGCATATCATTCTGATATTCGCTTGGATTTACATTGAATAAAACAAGGTGTCGTTAGCGCCTTGTTTTCAGATACCGGCAGCAGAACTTTTATTCACTAATCTGCTCAGTGTCAGCCAGAACCTCGCCCTTGAAGATCCAAACTTTCACACCGATAATGCCGTAAGTTGTACTTGCTTCGGCAAAGCCATAGTCTATATCTGCACGCAAAGTATGGAGCGGCACACGACCTTCACGCGTCCATTCACGACGAGCCATTTCTGCACCACCAAGACGTCCAGAGCAGGCTATCTTAATACCTTTCGCACCGAACTTCAAGGCGATATTAACCGCCTTTTTCATTGCTCGACGAAAAGCTATACGTCGCTCAAGCTGCAATGCAACATTTTCTGCCACAAGTTGTGCATCCGCCTCTGGGCGTCTTACCTCTTGGATATCGACTACACATTGTCTGTTGGTAAGTTTATCGAGATCACTTTTTAACGCCTCAATCTCAGTACCTTTTTTTCCGATAACAATCCCGGGTCTGGCAGTATGGAGCTTCAGTTTCAGTTTCTCACCGGTACGGGCGATATTAATTTTAGAAATACCGGCATGATAAAGCCTCTTTTTCAAATACTTTCGGATTTTCTGATCCTCGAGTAAAAATTTTGCATAATCACGGTCTGCATACCAAGTTGATTCCCATGATCGTACAATATTAAGGCGCAAACCTATTGGATTAACTTTCTGGCCCAAAACCTTCCTCCATCACATTAGAATTATGTTTAATTCCACAACTCAGGCATCGCGTTTATTTCTATCGCTTTTCCCTTTGTTTTACATTTCGTCGAGCACAACTGTAATATGGCTTGACCTTTTCAAAATTCTTGAAGCTCTACCCATTGCTCTTGGGCGAATACGTTTCAACATAGGACCGCCATCAATAAATATTTTTTTCACATACAGTGTATCAACATCAATTGACTCGTTCTGGCTCGCATTTGCGACTGCTGACTCAACAACTTTACGAATAATGCGCGCACCCTTTTTGGGTGTAAATTTCAGGGTATTTAGAGCATTATCGATCTTTTTACCCCTGATCATATCAGCTACCAGTCGCGCCTTTTGCGGAGAAATTCTTATATTTTTTACAAATGCCTTTGCTTCCATTGGTTAATTACTCCTTTGCAGGCGATTGACTTTATTTTTTGCCCTTTCTATCACCTGCATGGCTATAAAAAGTCCTCGTTGGCGAAAATTCGCCAAACTTGTGTCCAACCATATTTTCTGTGACAAATACCGGAATAAATTTTTTCCCGTTATGAACAGCAAAGGTAAGACCCACCATTTCAGGGAGAATATCTGAACGCCTGGACCAGGTTTTTATGACTTTCCGAGATCCTGTTTCCTTTGCGCTTTCAACTTTTTTTATTAAATGGTCATCTATAAATGGACCCTTTTTAATTGACCGTGCCATGCTCTATCTCCCTTTATGACCGTTTTTTGACGATATCCTTATCGGAGGTTTTTCTCTTTCTTGTTTTATATCCCTTAGTTGGAATACCCCATGGAGTACAAGGATGACGTCCGCCTGAACTTCTACCTTCACCGCCACCCATTGGATGGTCATGCGGGTTCATGGCAACACCTCGTACTTTGGGTCGGTTTCCTTTCCAACGATTACGGCCAGCCTTCCCTATTTTTTCACTTTCATGCTCGATGTTGCCGATTTGTCCGATGCAGGCTCTACAGAGTTTATGAAAACGCCGAACTTCACCTGAAGGCAATTTCACAAGGACATGTTCGCCCTCTTTGGCCATTAACTGGGCTGAAGCGCCAGCGCTACGTACAAGCTGGGCACCTTTGCCAATTCTCATTTCAACATTATGAATAATACTACCCAATGGAATATTTGCCATGGGAAGACAATTTCCGATTTTAATATCGACTTTCTCACCAGCTTCAACAATATCTCCCACTTTAATGCCCATCGGCGACAGGATGTACCTTTTCTCACCATCAGCATAGAAAAGCAGGGCTATATTCGCTGAGCGGTTCGGATCATATTCGATTGAAGCAACTTTCGCTGGAATATTTTCCTTATCTCTTTTAAAATCGATGATTCTATATTTTCGTTTATGGCCTCCACCTATATGTCTGGCGGTTATACGCCCATTGTTATTGCGTCCACCAGTTTTTTGCAGCGGTTTAACCAGACTTTTTTCCGGTCTGGTATCTGACAATTCCGGATTAATGATCGAAACATAGTTTCTTCTCCCCGGTGATGTCGGTTTATAGGTCTTCATTGTTGCCATTTCTTACCCCGATTATTTAATTATACGATAAGCAGTAAAGCAAGATTACAGCTGTTCAAGAAAATCAATCTTATGCCCTTCAGCCAAGGTTATAACAGCTTTTTTCCAGTCAGCGCGCTGACCGAAATGAGTACCGATACGTTTTTTCTTTCCGTGCATGTTTGCAGTACGAACTTTCTCAACCTTGACGTTAAAAAGTTGCTCAACAGCTTTTTTAATCTGAATCTTATTAGCATTTGAACTAACCTTCATCACAACTTGATTGTTTTCTTCCTGCAAAAACATGCCTTTCTCTGTAAGGCACGGTTTTTTTATGATGTTATATATATCGGTCATGAAAGCAACCTCTTCTCAAGCTGGTCAATACAAGGTTGGAGCAGAATGAGGTTTTTGTGCAGCAACACATCATATACATTCACTCCATCAGTGGGAATTACCTTGTATCCAACTGCATTGCGTGATGACTTTTCCAACTTGTCGTTATTTTCAGGAATAACGACAAGTGCATTGTCAAGATTAAGTGTTCCCATAACACTAACAAAACTTTTGGTTTTAATTTCATCCAAAGTAAAGGCATCGAGAACCACGAGACGATTTTCAGCAAAACGGGTACTCAAGGCCATTTTCAGACCAAGTTTCCGTACTTTTTTGTTTACCTTCATACTGTAGCTACGAGGTTTAGGACCAAACACCGTGCCACCGCCGCGCCAAACAGGTGAGCGTTTACTCCCAGATCTTGCCCGCCCAGTTCCCTTCTGCCGCCATGGTTTGGCTTTACTCCCGTGTACCTCTGAACGAGTTTTTGTGCAGGCGTTGCCGGAACGTCTGTTCGCAAGCTGCATTTTAACGATATCGTGGAGGATGTATGGCTTTACTTCAATACAAAACAAATCATCGTTAAGCTGAACTTCCCCAACTTTTTCATTCTTAATATTTACTATGCCCGTTACTGCCATTTTCCGGCACCCCTTTATCTTTTACTTTGTGAAAATCTGAAGCAATTCGTTTGTTGTACCAGGCAGAGAACCCTTGATGACCATCACATTTTCCTCTGGCCGAATATCAATAATTGTCAAATTTTTCTTGGTGACAAGATTATTTCCCATTCTCCCAGGCAGTTTTTTGCCTTTTATAACCTTACTTGGCCAGGCACTACATCCTATTGATCCAGGTGCACGATGAAACATTGAGCCATGTGTCTTTCTTCCGCCCTTAAAGCCGTGGCGCTTAACAACACCTTGAAAGCCCCGCCCTTTGACGAATCCGGCTACATCTATGATATCACCTACTTTGAACAAGTCAGTCACCAGAATGGTCTGACCTAATTCAAATTTTTCCGGGTCATTAACCCGAAATTCTTTAATGTGATAAAATCCACCTTTGCCAGCATTTTTAAAATGCCCCATCAGTGGTTTATTGATCCGAGACTCTTTTTTTGTACCGAATCCAACCTGAATAGCGTTGTATCCTTCTTTGCTTTCCGTCTTTTTCTGCAGAACAACACAAGGACCTGCCTCGACAACAGTTACTCCCACTGCATCGCCGACCTCTGTGTAGATTCGGCTCATTCCGATTTTTTTTCCTAATATACCAAGTGTTTTAGGCATGATTCTTTATCCTTGTTAATTATCAGAAAAACTTACGCAGCTTGTTATGATTGTGTTTTTCCGTTCGCCTTTTGTATTCAAGACAATCTTTTTAGAGCTTGATCTCTACATCAACCCCTGCAGACAATTCAAGCTTCATCAGGGCATCAATCGTTTGCTGAGTCGGCTCAAGGATATCCAACAATCTGCGGTGTGTACGCATTTCAAATTCTTCACGAGACTTTTTGTCAACATGGGGAGAACGCAAAACGCAAAATTTGTTAACTGACGTAGGCAAAGGGATCGGGCCAGCAATATTGGCTCCAGTCCTTTTTGCGGTATCAACTATCTCATGAGTCGATTGATCCAACAGTTTATGATCATAGCCTTTCAGCCTGATACGTATTTTCTGTGTTTGTATCATGCTTTTTTCCTTATTCAATAATCTCGTTAATGACACCGGCACCAACCGTGCGTCCACCTTCACGGATTGCAAACCGGAGACCTACTTCCATCGCTATCGGCGTAATCAGTTTGCCTTCGATTGTTACATTATCGCCAGGCATTACCATCTCTACTCCCTCT
>QKJV01000225.1 GCA_003249165.1 Desulfobulbaceae bacterium
GCTTGGAAATTGTCCCGGACCATAAGCGGCTACTGACTTTGAAAGCCGATTTATCCAGAAGTAAACCGGAAGTGTTTATCGAAGGTTTAGGCAAAAATATAAAGAACATTTTTGGCAATTGATATAATCCATTGTTGATTTCCGAAATGTTGTTCTAACGGGCAGCGTTTCGCATATACTTTCAACAAATAATTATGACATGATGAGCCATGACGATCCTTACCCTTAAATTTAAAGAAAAAAATATCAGGGAATATGCTCTTCTCAGGGGCCAGCATTTAACAGTTGGCCGAAGCCAGGACAATGATATCGTCATCGACAATCCAGCGGTTTCCGGTTACCACGCACGAGTTGAAAGCGTCGCTTCAAGCTTTATCCTCAGGGATTTGGACAGTACCAACGGTATTTTCGTGAACAAGAAGCGAATACAGGGTCAATATGCGCTGCAGCATAACGATATAGTGCTTATCGGTAAGCACGAGCTGGTGTATGACAGGATGGTCTTCGATCGCTCGGCTCGGGTGGACCGGTCTGCGTCGGCTCACAAGGAATTTTCTGAGGATAAGACCATGTTTCTCGATACGAGAGCACATCGCGAATTGATGCAGAATGCAGTTGACGCAAAGGTGCCGGAATCATCAACGTTAGCTGATCAAAGCAAGTCTGGTGGCAAGAGGGGCTTTTTTCCCAAGCTGTGGCAAAAAATTTTCAGTTCCATCTGCCCCTAGCACCTTCTGCGCTCCATTCCTTACGTCTTCATGTACCTGAGATGATGCGGAAAAAATGGACTTTAACCTTGCCAATCATAAATGACGTGGTCAAATAAAAGTAGATAGTTTTCTAAGCTGCTTTTTTCCAATGCTGTTGTTTTTCAAACTCCATAGGGTTCATGTACCCCAGAGAGGAATGACGACGTCTGCTGTTGTAGAACATCTCGATGTAATCGACGATATCCTGCCTAGCGTCGGTGCGACTGGAATATGTCGCTCCAAAGATCAATTCCATCTTGAGAGTACCGAAAAAACTCTCAGCCACCGCGTTATCCCAACAATTGCCTTTCCTGCTCATGCTGGGGAGTACGCCATGTTTTTTGAGTAAGGTTTGGAAATCGTGGCTGCAATACTGACTTCCTCGGTCTGAGTGGAAGATAAGACCTCGTGGCGGTTTACGTCGCCAAAGCGCCATGGTCAATGCATCTATAACCAATTGCCTGGAAATACGTTTGTTCATCGACCAGCCTACGATACGTCGAGAGGCGAGATCAATGACTACAGCAAGATACAGCCACCCCTCGGATGTCCAGACGTAGGTGATGTCTCCAACCCAGACACAATTGGGCGTGGTCACCGAAAAATTACGGTTCAGGAGATTGGGGGCAACTGGAAACGTATGCTTGCTGTCGGTTGTAGCCTTGAACTTTTTCCGTTGTTTAGCGACAACGCCCGCCAATTTCATCAATGTTCCAGCCTTATGCCTGCCGCAAGGGAACCCCAGATCATTCAACTCCCGGGATATCCTCCGGCCCCCATATGTTGCCTTTGATTGCTGGTGAATGGAACGGACCCTGGGGATCAGCTTGGCGCGTTCTATTTCCCGGTCCGATTGTCCCCGTTTTTTCCAGCGGTAATATCCACTCCGGCTTACTTGCATGACTTCACACAACAAATTCAACGGGAAAGCCTTCTTCTCGTTATCGATGAAAGAAAATCTCAAACCGATTCTTTCGCGAAGAAGGCGGCCGCCTTTTTTAAGATTTCTCGCTCCATACGCAGACGTTCATTTTCTCGTCGTAACTGCTTGAGTTCGTTTTGCAACTGACTCATGCTCGCCGTAGAAAGCTTTTCTTCAGGCGTTTTGGCTTTCACCCACCGTCGAAGTTGAGTGTCATGAATACCGAGGTTCCGGGCCGCTTCGGAAATTTTATATCCCTGATCCGTAACCAGTTTCACCGCCTCTTCCTTGAATTCGTCCGAAAATTTTCGGCGTGTCGATTTCTCCATGTGAACACCTCCAAAGAGCACCCTAAACGCTCTTAACTTTGTGTCCACTTTTTCTGTACCAGATCATTTTCAAAATGGGCGGATAACGTGAACGACCCTGCTGCTGAAAATGCCCGTTGGATCTATGACAGCGCCCATGCATTTTTGTTGTTTGTGGACTGCGAGGCGATTATCGAGCAGCGAGGCAGGGCGAAGCGCGACATCGTTCAATTAGCCGAACAGTTGAAAAGAGGATTGCGGGGCAGACCTGTGGTGATCGTATGGTCGAAAGCTGACCTAGCCGAGCAGATGCGTGAAAATATTGTGGCGGCCATCAGACGAAGCCTGTCCGAAACCTTTCCCGGAGCCGTATCACTGGAGATAAGTAATTATTCGAAATCAGATTCCGATCAGCTTTGTCACATCAATAATGTAGGCGTGGCAAAAACAGTGCTCAATCAATTAGCCAACCCGCAGCCTCTACACATCACTCCCGCAGCCATACAAACAGATGATTTTTTCTTTTTATACCGAGGCAGCTATGGCAACAAATAACGAGATATTGATCATTGGACCGCCAAGATCGGGAAAAACTACCTTTCTGGCCCAATTATATGGTCGCTTATTGGATAAAAACGGAAAGCTGCAATTGGCTTCCGCACCTGAAGCCATCGATGGTATCAAAAACGCCTACGATCGATTAGCTGTCGGTGAAGAAACCGAATCGACTCCTGCTACGGATAACCTGG
>QKJV01000110.1 GCA_003249165.1 Desulfobulbaceae bacterium
CGTTTATTGGAAACAACGGCCTCTAGCGGTTTATTTTTCGTTACGCACGGCAAGCTATGTTAACAGGGTTTCTGGCGTAGGAATTGTTTTTTCCAAAGAAAAGACAAAGGAGGTGATTCGTCGCTTGCAACGGGTAGCTCTCGCCGGTGCAAACAAAAAGCTTATTTTTTCTTCACTATCGAGTCGAGACAAGGCGATAGCGGCGCATCGACACCAGAAAAATGGATATTTTGATCCGGACGCATTACATACTTATGGGGTTGAAGAACTGTCCCGACCCGGCCTGGAATATCTCTGTGATGATCCTGAACTGGATTATGTGATTCATGAGCAACTTTTTCCAGAACTTGTGTTGGCAACGGAAAAAGATGAAATTGGAGAGAAAAAATCCTGGTATTTGTATGATTGTCGGGACTTAAGAAATAGACAGAAACAGAAACTTTAGGGACTTGGAATAAACAGATACACCAAGTTTTGCGCACGGCTTTGGGTCATTTGTCGTTCCTGATGGAGCAAACCCGCAGGCGTAGCAGGGCTCCGTCGAGGATTTTGTAATGGAAGGGGCGGCAAAGATGGCCTGAAGCCGAGATGTAAAACGGTATATTTGTTTGTTCCGAGTCCCTTAATAAAGCTCGAAGAAAACTCTTTTGCGGATGTCGTCGGGTGGACCGTTTTTTATAGGATGTTTTTCTTAATCGCCCAATGTGCAAACATCTAACCGGACATTACTGAATTTTTATCGATTTCCCCTCTGATTTCCCCTCTCATTGCCGATTTAACACTCGCCCTCACAAACATGGAATGTCTCAGATAAATCGGACACAAATTTCGTGGCTCATTGTTGAGTGATAGAGAATCATCTCTGCACAAAATCACAGCACCCACCGGCTATTAATGCGCCAAGAAAAATTCATTAAAACCCAAGAACCAAAGTACCCACGGAAATAAATAGCGACAGATACCGATTTTTCGTTTCGCGGAGGGCTGCATGAGTTCTGGAGAAATAGCGCTAGTGTTTCGTAAGTGCCTATAAAAGCGCTACTTAATTTTTGGATGTGAGATTATTGAAAAATAAAACTGTTGTGATTCGGAACGGTGCAGGGTTTACTCGGTTTCGATGAAATAGATTGGCACGGTCGGTGCTCATTGGATTGACAATTCAGCAAAAACCTTTTATGTAAATTTTTTTCAAAAGTTGCGTTCATGTAGCTCAACTTATTGAAAAAAAGTCGTTTTGTTGCCATAGGACTGATTGCCGGGGAAATTGGGAGCTCGTCGAAAAAGGATTCCTTTCTCAAGCAGAGTTTGTATTTAGGCAGCAGGATTCGACCCTGAGTAACGAGATGGAAATCATCCGGTTCGTAAGCGGTGGGCGATTTCCATTCGGCGATGTTTGTCCGGAAGTCATTTCCCGGCGCATATTATTATCAACCTTATGGCAATCCCGATGGCCGACTTAAAAGTTGTGACTGGAAGAATGGAAAATCATGGCCGGAAAGGAAAATAAGCATGGAAAACGCCTTATTGGTTCATGAAGAGGAGATATCGATCGACGGGCTAAATTGCCGGATCGATATTTATCAACGGGGAGAGAGGAACTTTTTCGCGGTGACCCGGCTCAACGAGGATGACGCTTTTATCTGCGATGGTTTTTCCGTGGAAGACGCCTTGGCGAAACAACGGATAGCGATTCCCTTGGCCTTGAGTTGCCGCTCCTGAGCGCTTGAGACAGCATCGAATTTCAGAGACTTTTTTGCATTATTGAAGGGTTGCGAGCCTGCTTCGGAGCTGAGCCGCAGTTGTGCTCGATTCCTGAAGGAATAGATATATGGTTAAAGAGCAGCGGTATTTCCCGGTTCGGGAAACCCCGATTGATTAAAAACGGGGTGGAAAAATTTTTCCATCCCGCCACATTTGCAAAAAAATCCGGTAGAATTAATCCATGTCTGTCTTGAATGCCCTTCAAGACAAAGGCCCCGGCATAGTGCTGGGGCCTTTCTTGTTGGTAGCCGATCTAAAAATTCTCTTTTCTTTCCAACCTACAGGGATTACTCCCACAACCATTTTTCGATGCGTTTGAGAGTCTGCCTCCAATTCTCACCGAGACGTTCCTGAAGAAAGGTCCGGTACAGGCTGTCGAATAACTGGAGGCCTTCTTCCAGAACATACATCCGTTCATAAAAAACCGCTTCCTTTTCTGCCGCTTCATCGTTGTAATCGTCTTTTTCAATTCTGACCGGCGGAGATTTCAATGAAGCGAAATGAAAGGTTTCGCCCTTCAGAGTCAGTTTCCATTGATGTTCAAGTTTTTCCATGTACAGAATGGCTTCGGTAATCTGTTTGCCGTTTTGCAGTGCCGTACGCACTTCGCTGAACGCATCCTGCGGCCCGATCACGGTAATTTTCTGCATGCCGCCTTCACCGCCGCCTTTAAGGAGCAGACGATCGTTGAGATAGGCGGCAAATTCTTCTCCACTTTGGGCCGGGCCGGGCTGATTGACAGTATAACGCGACGGCTCGACCATGGTCTGATACATGAGCCAGAGGAGAAAATCCTGGCCGAGCCAGCGATTGCCTTCGATGAGGTCCAGTACCGCATCGCTGCCGGCCTGATTGGCCGTACGCAAAAGAGCTTGATGCTCCTGGTCGAGAACGGCTTCGGCCCGGGCGAAGGGATGAACGGTGACCAGCCGCAGCCCTTCAAAGGTCTGCCGGAACAA
>QKJV01000422.1 GCA_003249165.1 Desulfobulbaceae bacterium
GTGAGTGGGTGCAAGGGGTAACGCAATGCAGAGGATTCTATGTCGAGTGAGAAAGAATTTTTTTGATCCACGTCAAAACCGAGTTTTTCTGCAAGGCTTCGAAAGGTGAGAGGAAGATAAAACGGATAGAAGTTCGCTGCCACCAGAATTGGGCTGTAACTTTCTAACTGGCTGATACCATAAGAGATTCTTTCACCACAGGTGAGGACAAGAAAAAGAACACTAAGATAAAATACCGTCTTTCGGGATACGGCAGGAAGTCTTCCATTGGCCACAAGGCGAGTGAAAGCCCATATCGATAAAGCAAGAATGCCGAAAAAGCACCCAATAATAATAATATAGGTGACAGTGGCTGAATTGCTGGTTCCCATCGAGTCAATGCCGCCGGGAGTTGTTATCAGATTCCAGACAAAACCGTTAATGTGGAACCCGAGCAGATTATAGAGAGTGAGGTCAGTATACAAAAGCACAATAGTGATTCCAGTTGTAGTAACGGCAATAATACAGTTTGCTAATAATAAAAAACGGTTAGCGTTTTTTGTAATAACCATTCTATATGATGCGTAATGGAATAATTTGGTTATGAGAAAAGAAGGTAACAAATAAATGACACCGTATGTCAGAAAAACGGCGATTGAAAAAAGTGTAGTCTTTGAATCCTGAAAGTTTGTCTTTTGCAGATATCCGAAACACAGAAGGAGTGTGACAAAATAGCAAAACACAAAATAGTAATTAAGCAGTCGTGATAGGTTGTTATATGTCATTGGGCGGTCGATAATGCTTGTCATGTCTTAACGCGGGGGGTAGAAATAAAAAAAAGTTCAAAGTCGAAATGTTTTTTGTACTAAAATGCTTGGAAATTTTTCTTTTAGATCATCGTTTGGTGCAATAAAAGGAAATTATTGAGTTCCTCCTCTCAAGCCAGAAAGAAAAAAAATAAAATATAACATATAAACGGTAAAGATGTATTTTTTGTGATGAAATTCTGTTCTATAAAATCATTTAGGTAATATCGCTTTTTAAGCGAAGAGAAATTGCTGTGTTAAAAATAAGCAGATAATTTGGGAAAAGCATCACTTCAGTAATTATCAGAAGTTTAATACCGCTTCAGGATTCCTCAACATGTTGCACATGAATGGTCGGAGTTTTTGGTATAAGTTGAACTTTAGATAAAGATGATATGGCGGATATGTGATGAAGTTGTGAAATTTCTGCAACAAAAAAATATTTTACAGGTCATTTTTTTTGATGAAAATTCATTTTTTAGGTGTCGGCGAAGCCTGTGACGAACGCTGCCCAAATACGTCGTTGATTCTTCAAACAAAAGGTGGGCAGCACTTTCTCCTTGATTGTGGTTTTACGACTCCGCATCTTTATTTTGCTTCGTACAAAGAGCCGGATGAGCTTGATTGTGTCTGGATTTCACATTTTCATGGAGATCATTTTTTTGGAATTCCGTTGCTGCTTCTTCGATTCTGGGAAATGGAACGCAGGAAAAATCTTTTTATAGCAGGTCCTCCTCTTGTCAAGGAAAAGGTTTTGGCGGCTATGGAACTCTCATATCCCGGTTTTCTTTCACGTTTAATGTATCAAATTGACTTTATGGAAGTTGGGCAGGGCGAATCTTTTGTGATAGCTGGAACTGACTGGCAGACGGCAGCAAATATCCATTCCCAGTTTTGCCTTTCGGTTTGCATTAATGATGGCAGCCGGCGTTTTTTTTATAGTGGCGATGGCAGGTCAACCGCCAAAACGCAAATCTTGGCTAAGAATTGTGATTTAGTTGTACATGAGGCCTATTTACCGGAAGATGAGCTGGAGAATCATGGGAGTGTGTCCGCCTGCCTTGATTTTGCCTCCCGAGCGAACGTAAGAAATCTTGCCTTAGTCCATCTGCAGAGGAACGTAAGGGAATTAGTGAAAAGGCAAATTGTTGAACTTCAACGATCATCAGCATTCCAAATTTTTATTCCTGAACCAGGAGACCGCCTTGATTTATGAAAAATACCAATGACCGGACGACTTGACCCGGCGTATAGAGTTGCTATATTTATTCGATGAAAAAAATGATTACTAAAATGATAGATTTAAAACCCTTTCATTACGCATGGAGAGTAAAAATGTACGAAAATGGCTACAAAAGATCATTGACCTTATCTCAAGCTGAAGCCCAGGCCTCAACCATTTTTCTGGCCAAGGTGTTTAACTGGATGGCCATAGGACTCGGGCTTACCGGATTAATGGCTTTCCTGGTGGCTAATTCCGCGGCGGCAATGCAGATTTTTATTCTTAACCCAATGATGCGTTGGGGACTCATTATTGCTGAAATTGGCCTTGTCTTTTATCTATCAGCCAGAGTTATGCGTCTTTCCGCTCTTACAGCAACGGCTCTCTTTCTTGTTTACTCTGCCTTAAACGGTGTCACCCTCTCGGTTATACTGCTTGTTTACACGGCAACGTCTGTGGCAGCGACTTTTTTTATCACAGCCGGCATGTTTGGGGCTATGGCTGTCTATGGTCTTGTAACCAAGAAAGATCTTAGCGGCCTGGGATCTTTTATGTTCATGGGGCTTGTTGGGATTATCCTCGCCTCAATTGTCAACATCTTTCTGCACAGTTCGATGATCTCTTGGGTTGTCTCCGGGCTTGGTGTAATTATCTTTACCGGTCTCACTGCTTACGATGTTCAGAAAATTACTCAAATTGGTGCTTCTGGGAT
>QKJV01000197.1 GCA_003249165.1 Desulfobulbaceae bacterium
GAAGAGGCTCTTCGCGCCTACACGATCAACAATGCCTATGCGGCTTTCGAGGAGGACATAAAGGGCTCTCTCGTTCCAGGCAAGCTGGCTGATATCACGGTCCTCTCGGAGAACATCCTGAAGGTTCCGGCGGATCGAATCCGAAGCATCCGTGTCCTCTATACAATTGTCGGCGGGAAAGTCATGTTTCAGAACTAGGAACCTATCGCAGAGAGACTTTCTTCTATTGTTATCTCTAACGGTGCTCACCTCAGACTTTTGCAATGTTAGGAACAAGTTACTCTATTTTTTTATCGGCAGGCCAAGAAAGGAAAAGCTAAAAAGCAACGTGCCATGCGACCTTCTCCGTGTTGTCTCTCCAGCGTGAATCGTTATTGTGTTAAAAGAAGATCCTAACATGATTGCGAAGATAAAAAGGGGGGTGCATCATGAAATGGTAATCCTTTTTTCTTTTTATTTTATAACGCTGTGCTTGAATGAAAGTTGCTCAGCCAGGGTTCCTTTGGATGAGGTGCTGCCCCCCATAAAAGAGAGGAAGGCTATGGAAATTTCAGCACCATTTTCTGATCAAAAAATTATTCTTTTTTTATGTGGTGATGTGATGACCGGTCGGGGGATCGACCAGGTAATGGCCTATCCAAGCGATCCAATACTCTACGAACCGTATGTGAAAAATGCCTATGGTTATGTCCAGCTAGCTGAAAATGTGAACGGTCCCATCAATAAACCAGTGGCATCTTCCTACATATGGGGCGATGCCCTAGCGGTCCTTGCTACTGTCAAGCCGGATGTGCGCATTATCAACCTGGAAACTAGTGTCACCACCAGCGAGCAGTTCTGGCCTGGGAAAGGAATCAATTACCGGATGCACCCTAAAAATATCGGTTGTCTGACATCTGCAGGTATTGACTGCTGTGTTCTTGCCAATAACCACGTGTTGGACTGGGGGTATAATGGCCTGATAGAAACCTTGGATACTCTTGAACAGGCGGGCATTCAATCTGTTGGGGCCGGGCTGGAGCGCAATAGATGCAGGCAACCCGCTGTATTTGATATCTCCGGCAAGGGGAGGGTTCTCGTTTTTGCTTATGGGGCTACCAGTTCCGGTGTTCCCGGTGACTGGGCTGCGGGTGCAGATCGGCCCGGCATCAATTGGATTCCCGATCTATCAGACCAGACGCTGTTGCGAATTAAAGAGCAAATTCTGTCTGTGAAAAAAAAGGGAGATATAGTCGTTTTGTCCATCCACTGGGGCTCCAATTGGGGATATGCTATTTCCGTTGATGAGAGACGGTTTGCCCATGCATGTATTGACAGGGGCGGCATTGATATTGTGTACGGTCACTCAGTGCATCACGCCAAAGGTATCGAGGTATATAAGGGAAAGCTCATCTTGTATGGTTGTGGTGATTTTCTCAACGATTATGAAGGGATCAGCGGCCATGAAGAGTTTCGGGGAGATCTCTCTCTTATGTATTTTCCAAGTATTGATCCACTCACAGGCAAATTCATGGGGTTGCGAATGATGCCCATGCAGATTAAGGGCCTGCAGACGATATTCCCTGATCCGGAAGACATGGAGTGGCTCATGCAGATGTTAAACCGGGAAGGCGAACAGTTTGGAACGCAGGTTGTATTGACTAGGGATGGATTTATCAAGCTTCTCTGGGACGAGGAGGCGGTCAATGAAAGTCGGTGATCCTGGTTTTCGCTATTGATACTCACAAGTTATACACAATCTTGATACAAAAAAACACGAGAGCAGCCAGTATGTTACGATCCCAAACCGAGACGCATACCGAGGCGTCAGATAAATGGTGGTCTCGTCGTGACAAAATATTAGCACAAATTGACAGCCAGCGGGATACTGCGTCGATCTAGCAGAGACAGTGCTCCCTCCGGACAGGTTGCCGGATAGAGAAGTGGCCCCGATTTTCTGGACAGAAACGGGGGGGGACAGTAAAATTGATGCTGGCAGTCTCAAGCTGTTCTGCGCAGACAAAGTTTGAGGTTATTCCTGATTGTCATCGATGAGGCTGAGAAAGGAACTCCGGCTTGCCGGCATGAAAGCATTTAAGGGTGAGTCAGGCTGTCAACAGCATACGCCAGCCCGTCAATGACTTTGGCGGTTCGCTGGCAATCCAAAGTGGGCGGGAGATCAGAGGCGCGATGATAATGAGGGTTACGGTAAAAGGCTGTATCGGTTACCATTAGGGCAGGAAAGCCCATTTGGTTAAAGGACCAGTGGTCGGAGAAATCGATACCGTAAAATAGAGACGGTGCATTTAAGCGCTCAACCGGCAGGTCTGTGCCCTTTTGAAAAAAATATTTGACCTGTTTGGTCCAGCCACGTGAGCGGAGGTTGCCGACCAAGGCGATAAAATCCCCCTGGTTTGGGTACCACCAGCGCATGCCCGGCAAAGGATAGGACTGACTGACTGCCGTATCAACAAAGTAGCCGATCATCTCCAGGCAGATCATGCCCTGCAGTAACACCTTGTGTTGTTTGAGCCCCGCAGCATATACATAACTCCCCATAAGGCTAGAGCGAAACGCGGGCGGCTCTTCTGGGCAAAAGGCAACCAGTCGCAAATCGGAGGGAGGGGATCCGGCCAAAAGACGGGCTAGTTCCAACAGTCCGGCTACCCCACTCGCGTTGTCATCAGCCCCGGGAGTGGTGCTGACGGTATCATAATGAGCACCTACCACCAG
>QKJV01000084.1 GCA_003249165.1 Desulfobulbaceae bacterium
TCTCATGGAAGATGCAGAGGTTCTTCTGGAATTGGCCATTAGCGAACAGGATGCAGATACCGAACAGGAAGCAAGGCAGACACTAAATGTTCTTGATACCCGTATTGCAGCTTTTGAGTTGGAATGCATGTTTTCCGGCGAACATGACTCCAACAATGCCATGCTCACCATCCATGCCGGCGCTGGCGGGACCGAGGCTCAGGACTGGGTCAGTATACTTATGCGGATGTATATGCGCTGGGCCGAAAATAAAGGTTTCAATGTGGATATCCTTGACCTGCAGCCAGGTGATGAAGCCGGGATAAAAAGTCTTACTCTCATGGTCAAGGGACGTTTTGCCTACGGCTATCTTCGCTCTGAAATGGGTATTCACAGATTGGTCCGCATTTCACCATTCGATGCTGGCGGCAGACGCCACACGTCTTTTGCCTCAGTTTTCATTTTTCCGGAACTTGATGATAATATTGAGGTTGAAATTAACGAAAAGGATCTGCGAATCGATACATACCGGGCCAGCGGCGCCGGGGGACAACATGTAAACAAAACCAGTTCGGCCATCCGCATAACCCACCTGCCGACCAACATCGTTGTTCAGTGCCAGAACGAGCGTTCCCAGCACCGCAACAAGGATACGGCGATGAAAATGTTGAAGTCGCGTCTTTATGAACGTGAAAGAAGGCTGCAGCAGGAACAGCGGGCCGAACTGGGAGGCGAGAAAAAAGAAATAGCCTGGGGCAGCCAGATCAGGTCATATGTCATGCAACCTTACCGGCTGGTCAAAGACCACCGTACAAGCCATGAGACCGGGAATGTCGATGCCGTGCTTGACGGAGTTCTTGATCCTTTCATCAAGGCCTACCTGCTCTGGCAGAAGTGAAAAAGGCGGACGAAAAGAAAACGGCAGACGAACGATGTGCTAAATGTGGAGCATGTACAGCCGTCTGCCCGGTTTACCGCATCAGCGGGAAAGAATCTCACACTGCCCGTGGCAGACTTCATCTCCTGAGCCGATTAATAAATCCTTCTTCAACGACTTTTGGTGAAATCACGTCAGCCTGCCTGCTTTGCGGAGCATGTCGTGATGTTTGTGCCCGAAAAATCGACACCTTATCTCCTCTCATTAAAGCGAGGGAACATCTGCCGACCTCAGCACAATACCACTATGTCGAAAAACTTATTGCCAGAAAAACTCTGGCATCGCCATTTTTGCTGCGCAGTTTTGCCAAACTACGTGCAGGCCTGATCGAGCATCTGCCGAAAAGCAGCGGGTTACGCATGAAACTGGCCATATTGCCGGATGATTTCCTCCCGACAAGTCTCTCCTTTTCTCGCCATTCCACCACGAAAAATATAAACAAGCCGAAAATCAACTATTTCAGTGGTTGCCTCGCCCGTTATCTGCAACGCGACATCATTACAGCGACTGATTTTTTAACCGAACAGGCTACGGGAAGCCCTTTGCTGATCCCTGATGATCAGACATGCTGCGGGTTAGCTTCCTTTGCAGCCGGCAGTAGAAAAGAAGCGCAGGAACTTGCCCGGACAAATATTGCAGCTTTTGCCGTAAATGACTTGCCCATTCTTACCTCGTGTGCCTCCTGTTACAGCCACCTGCGATCCTACCCTGAGTTGCTGGCCGATAATCCCCAGTGGCGGAAAAGAGCAATAGAATTTGCTGCACGACTGCGAGAATTCTCCTCTTTTTTTCTGGAAAAATGTTTCGTTCGGAGTCTCATGTACCCTATTAAACTAAACTCAGCAATTCCTCGCGTTTTCTATCATGATCCCTGCCATCTCCGCTTCGGTCCTGAAAAAATAATTGCCCAACCACGGGCTCTCCTTAAAAAAATTCTTGGAGTCCCGCCGCTGGAACCTGCAAGGGGAACACATTGCTGTGGTCAAGGGGGCCTGTTTCAGTTAGCCCATGGCGAATTGTCACGTAAAATTTTCACGGAGGCATTACAGGACTTTTCGGAACTATCGGCAACCCATATTGTCTCCACGTGCAGCGGTTGTCTGTTACAGTGGCAAAAGGGGGTTCAAGAGGCAGGGCTCAACAGCCAGACATGCCATCTTTCTGTTTTACTGGCTAAAATTATCTACGCAAATGAAACCGCTTAAACACCACTTGATGTCGTTTCAAAATTAAGCACGAAATAACTATTGAAAATTAACGGCAGATCAACAACAATTAATGGCAAACATATTCCCTGAGTCGGGATTTCTCCACTTATCTTCAGGAGGCGACATGACAATAAGAATTTTTTTTCTTTTAACTATTTTCTGGACAACTTTATTCTCCTTTACAGCAGAGGCGAAAGTTGATTCGGAGATAAGTAATTCCTTCAGCACCACAGCCCCACTTGATTTAGCCAGCTCCGTCAACGGAAAATATGTTTATGTTTTGAGCAAAGGCAGTGTAGCAATTTACACTAACGAAGGGAAACTTGAGGATACAATTCCAGTTGATCCCTCATTTAACCGCATATCCACCTCAGGACTTGATCTTGCAGGCATAGATGATAAAATTTTCCTGAGTAGTGAATCCACAGGGAAAATTCAGGAAATTACCTATTCCTTCGTTGTGTCGATAGATACAACAAATGCGCCTTTCCTGGGACCAGCGGATGCACCGGTTTCAATTGTCGTTTTCAGCGACTTCCAATGCCCCTACTGTTCAAAACTTAATCCAACCTTTGATGAAAT
>QKJV01000469.1 GCA_003249165.1 Desulfobulbaceae bacterium
GGTGATCAGAATCAGAAAATCGCCGATACGAATCACCATTTTCTGAAAGTGACTGCGCTCTTCCAGTGAGGCCTTGGCGACAAGGGCTACCACGGTGTGAAAATTGGTGTGTTTGCCGGTGTTCACCACCACTGCCAGGATCTCTCCCTGTTTGACGATGGTGCTGGCATAGGCAAGCTCATCGACTTTTCTGGTAACCGGCAAGGATTCGCCGGTCAGGGCCGACTGATCAATAGAGAGGTAGTCACCCTGAAGTAATTGCACATCGGCAGGAATGATATTGCCAATGCGCAACTTGATAACATCGCCGGGAACCAGTTCGCGCGCCGTGATGGTTTTGAATTTACTCTCACGCAACACGATGGTTTCCGCGTTGAGGCGTTCCTTGAGGCTTTTTAATGCATTGAGGGCACGGTGTTCTTGGAAAAAATCCAGCCCTGCATTCACCAGCAGCATGATGGCGATAATGATGAAGTCATCCCATTTTTGAACCAAGGCGGAGAGTATTGCCGCTACTTCGATCATCCATGGAATCGGCCCCCAGAAACGACGAAAGATGCGATGCCATAACGGCTCTTCCTTTTCTTCAATTTCATTGTAACCGTATTCTTGCAAACGAGTCTGCGCTTCATCCTCTGACAGGCCAGTGGCGGTATTCACCTGCCATTCCTTGATAGTTTCCTGAACAGTCTGATGCTGATAGTCGTTCGTGTGTTTAATTTTCATAGGGAGCAGCTCCTTTTGTCTGTAGTGGTTTTGTGCTGCAACTTACCAGTATTACGTAAGGATAGGTCGTTAACTCCTCCTGTATTATGCTGCAACGATATCGAGTATCGATGGTACGCAGTGCATCAAGACAGCTTTCAGATAGAGTCAAGGTTGATGAAACCCTCTTACCCGTTGGGGGGCCGTGAAGGGCGGATAGCGTTGCCAGGGACATGTACGGCTATTGCTGGAATAGCTGTCGAGATCAAGGGACCTGAAGGTTTTTGGCGAGTTAGAATGCATCATATTACAGAGGCCACTTTTTCAGGTCTGCAGACTTTCATCAGTACTTATTCATTTCATAATTATCAATTCTTTTTATTAATTAATAATTAATATCACTTGTAATTATGAGTAGTTTTCCAATATGCAGATTGATCGTAAAGGGAGAATAGCTATAATATAAACTATAACATGTTAAGCAGTACTGCTAGGAGTGGGGCGAATCGAATTGCTCAATTTCGGCAAATCAGGCAGGGGCATCCCGTTCAAATCTTTTAGGAGGGTAACATGGAAAAAGCTCAAGAAATAATAGTTCCGGTTGATTTTCAACAACACACCCAAAAACTGGTGGATTTTGCCATCGATGTTGCCAAGCGCATAAATGCAAAATTGACTGTCATCCATGTATTGGAAATTGTCACGCCATACTACGATTACAGTCCGGAATCGCTCAAAAAATTTGATGAAAAACTCCTGGCGCATGTAGAAAATAAAATGGAAGTATTAATTGAAAAATGCAACACTTCTATTCCGGGATCCAAGGGAAAGATTCTGAGAGGAGATGTTATTGAGTCTATTGTTAACTATGGAAGGGATTCAAAAGCTGATCTCATTATTATGGGGACCCATGGAGCCAAAGGGATCGAGAAAATTCTTTTGGGAAGCGTGGCTGAAAGAGTCCTAAAAAGGTCCTCCTGTCCTGTCCTCATGTTCAACCCTTTTAAAGGAAAAGTTGCATAAAAATTGAGGAGTAAAGGTGTCTTAAAAAATATAATTATTTAAGACACCTTGAGTCGAAATAATACCCTATCCCAAAACGCTTTTTATGTAAAAAGCCCGTTTAACAGTTGACTTCCGTCATTTCGATAGCCTCGCTAGGAGAATACATCATGCCCGAAAGCGAAGAAAAAAACGTCACCCTCATTGAATCATTGAAAGGTCTTATCTCCCTGTTGGCAACAGCCGTTGGCATTTTCGTCATTGCCATAGGTATTAAATATGCGGCGGAAATATTTCACCTCATGTTCTCCATGCTTAATCAGCCTGATCTGTTGGCAGACCCGGTTCAACGGTTGGCAGGAGTTATTGGAGGCAGCGCCTACGATCTCCAACTGAGCGACAGAACAATTCCAGTCGCAAAGATGATCGCCTTGGTCCTTTATTGCTTTGGGATGTTTACCTGTGCCTTTTTGACCATGACGCTGATGCAGGCAGGGGCAAAGGTAATTGCGATAACAATGGGGGAGGGAAACGCGGCCAGACAACTGCTGAAGGGTGTTCTCGGCAAACGGTTGCAGGCGACACGCGAAGTGGCAAGAGAGGGAGGAGGAACCCTCAATAAGTGAATCGATACCAAATTGTTAGAGTTGTGATGAAACGTTATTCCCTGCAAGATAAATCGTAGAAAGTTGATCTTATCTGGGGCATCCTCTGGTCATGCTCCGGAATCTAATTTTCATATTGCTCAATGTCTCAATAACCGCCATAAGTACGAACCTACCTGCATGAACCGGTCCTCAGAAAAGCTCTGACGGTTACCCCCTGGATATTCCCATAAGACCATATGAAAAACACATACGACGCCTATATCAAAGAAATGGGCCCTGCATGGATCATCAGTGCAGTGGCCTGTGGACCGGCAACCCTGGCCAGTGTCGCCATTGCCGGTGCGACCTATGGCTACAGTCTGCTATGGGTGGTTCTTC
>QKJV01000395.1 GCA_003249165.1 Desulfobulbaceae bacterium
GCGTTATTTGGCTGAGTTCTGCTACCGCTTTAATCGCCGCTTTCAACTGGACGACATGCTCGAAAGATTCCTTTATATTGCTATGAAAACTCTTCCTACTCCTCAGCGTCTGTTGAAACTGGCTGAAGCTCGATGGTAATCAGAAAAAAAATTGAGGGAGAAGGATTGTTAACCAGAAATCATTTCCTGCAGGTGCAACCACACGTCTTGAACAGCTGTCGCTGCCGGAGATTCAGGCTTGTAGGCCAATAACGGCAGCCCCATCACAATCGAGGCTGAAACAGCCGCATCAAAAGGAATCCTCCCAGCAAGCCTGATGCCGCGTTCCGCGCAGGTTCTGGTAATCAGATCGCTGGTTACCGGATGAAGATCCCACTTATTGATACAGACGCCACAGGGAATTTTAAAATGTCGGGCCAGATCGGCAACCCGCTCCAGATCATGCAGGCCGGATTTTGTCGGTTCTGTGATGAGCAGGACAAAATCTGTCCCTGACAGAGACGCAATTGTCGGGCAACCGATTCCAGGAGGCCCATCGACCAGTATCCAGTCAACCCGTTCTGCCTCAGCAACTTCTCGCGCTTTCCTCTTTACCATGCTGACAAGTTTACCGGAGTTCTCTTCACCTGTTCCCAGGCGGGCATGCACCATGGTCCCATAATCGGTGTCTGATATATACCAGTGCCCACTCAATTTATCCTGCAAAGAGATGGCCTCCTCAGGGCAAAATTGGCTACATACACCACACCCTTCGCAGGAAAACGGTTTAAGTCGAGCCTTTTCCTGCAATTCCAGCGCATCAAAACGGCAGAGATCAACACAGGTACCACAGGCCGTACATTTCTCAGCGTCAATTTCCGCCTCAACACCACACCAAAACTCGTTTTCCTCCCTGGTGCTGGGTGCCAGAATAAGATGCAGATCAGCAGCATCGACATCGCAATCAGCTAAAACCTTCTTTCCCATCAGAGTCGCAAGAGACCCCGTGACAGAAGTTTTGCCGGTGCCGCCCTTACCGCTCAATACAAGAATTTCTTTCATGACCGCAACTCCTCCATCAGCCCGGCAAAAGAAGCTTGCAGATCCGGACGGCTTATTACAAGTGGTTCACCGGCAGCATATCCTTCAGCTATTTTACGATCAAACGGTATCTTCATGTGGACCTTGATGTTTTCTGCATGGCACCATTTTTCCGTCCGATCATCGCCCATATCGGCGCGATTTATAATTACTCCGAAAGGACGGGAAAGCTGCCGCACCACTCCGACAGCAATCTGGAGATCATGCAGTCCGAAGGGAGTTGCTTCGGTTACCAGCAAGGCATAATCACAATCACTGATTGTCGCCACCAGCGGGCAGGATGTACCCGGTGGAGCGTCGACTATGACAAGGCCGTCATCTTCGCATTCCTCTTTTACCGCCCGGATGAGTGGCACCGCCATGGCCTCACCCACCCTCATTACCCCATGCACAAAAGAAATTTTCTCGGCCACTCCTTTTTCAACCACCCCTACCAGTCGTTTTTCTTCAGCAAAGGCCTTCTCCGGACATACGAGGAAACATCCTCCGCAGGAATGACACAGATCCGGAAAAGTCATAATGGTGCGACCAAAGACCGTAATGGCATTGAAGCGACAGAGATCCCGACATTTTCCGCAGTAATTGCACTGCTCCTCAAGAACCCGAGGGACGACAAGATTGACATCCCGCCTGGACTCTATGACAGGATTAAGGAAAAGATGTCCATTGGGTTCTTCCACATCACAGTCAAGGTACTGCACCTTGCCGGCCGCTGCCAAAGCAAGGCTGACTGATACTGTCGTCTTGCCTGTGCCACCTTTTCCACTGGCAACAGCTAATTTCACAGCAGTCACCTCATCACGCCCCGCGGCCTTGACCCTGGCTGCCGCATTGCCCTCTGCGTCGTCCGCCGCCCAGGCCTCTGCCCTGCCCCATACCTCTTCCCATTCCCTGTCCCATTCCACGACCAGCGCCATCCCGGGAAATCACATCTGTCGGACAGGCAGCTGCAGTTAAACCCGGGTCATTTTTTTTTTGAATATAGGCGTTAACAGCCTCGCGGACTGTTCCTGTAGCGCTGTTAACCATCGCGATCCCGGCCTTTTCACAAACAGCGGCGGCTTTCGGTCCGACGTGACCTGTCAGGATGGCCTTAGCCCCTGACTGTGCAATACGGCTGGCGGCTCCTATTCCAGCGCCATGTTCCGCTGCCTTTGCCGCTTGATTATCTATCACCTCTACTAAAGAGTTGGAATCCGTTTCAACAATCAGTAAATATTCAGCACGGCCGAATCTCTGGTCAACTATGGAATCCATGTCCTTTCCCGTTGCACTGACAGCTATCTTCATCACAATTCCTCCCGCTATTTTTTTTGATATTTTCTTAAATGCACGGGCTATTTTTTGTGCATATGCTCATAATAAACACCCTATACCTCGTGTCAAGGAAATTACATCATTTTTTTAGAACAGGGTTTAACTGCAATATCGGTAGGCCAACTGCTCTGTGACGGGAAAACAATAAGATCTGAAGCGAATCCAGTCTGTTGTATAATTCAATTTTGTGAAACGCAAAAAAAAATGACTACAAAAAATTTATGAAGGAGTGTCATTGTCTGGTGATGGTGGCATAATGGCCGGGGCAGGACGACTATCTCCATTCTGTAAAGG
>QKJV01000218.1 GCA_003249165.1 Desulfobulbaceae bacterium
CACAGTTTTTTTCAGATTAATTCAGCGCCGGAAGCCTGTCGCGATCTGATGAAAAAACTCGCAACTCCGCTTCCGACCAAGGTTTTTGGCATAAAGCCCCTAGAAAAATAACTGCAATATCTGTAGGCACACGCCAAAATAGGCCCCGCCCGCCAACGCCCACCAGGCAAGGCTTTGCGGCTAGGCGTGTTCCACAACCCGTAAACCCAGGTTATCCACCACACCGCATACTCTGTACCAGCGTTACCATTTATGGATTGGCAAAGGTGGTTCCATCACCATGAACAGCTCCGTCCAACATTTTGAGTTGCTGGTTGATACTTGGGAAATAGTGGGAGAGTAATTTTTATTCGGAAAATTGCGGCACCCAAGGACTGTTCAACTTTTAACGGTTTCTCAACTTGGAACATGCTTAAAATCACGATATCCTTTTCAAAGAGGTAATAGGTTGAAGGTGCCATGGAGTAGGTGACAATGAACAGCAAACGGATTGTTAAGCAGTGGGCAAATTGGCAATTGGTCTGCGTCGATGAAGAGGAATACTCTTTAATCCGACATGACGGCCTCAATGTTGATTTTATTGCCCCAGACGAGAAGGAAGCAATTTCGGAAGCTATGCGGCTTATGCTCGAAATTGAAGGGGGCTCGGATGTTATTCAATAACAAAGCAAAGAGGGGAGCATGTGTGGACGATTTGCGTATTTCGGCAACGGCTTCTTCGGGTATGAATCTCTCAATTATCCTCAAGTGCCCCCATTTGAGAGCTACAATATAGCTCCATCTCAAAACATCCTTGCCTTGCTGCACGACCCTGAATCACAAAATCTTGGATGGTCACTGCTCAGGTGGGGTTTGATTCCATTCTGGTCAAAGGACAAACAGACAAAATTCAACCTGATCAACGCCCGGGCGGAAGGGATTGAGAGCAAGCCGTCATTTCGGGGGCCATTCAAATATCGCCGATGTATCATCCCAGCCAGTGGCTTTTATGAATGGCAAAAGAAGGATGGAAGGAAGCAGCCGTTTTTTATTCGCCCGGCTGGGGGTGGGTATTTTGCCTTTGCTGGCATTTGGGACCATTGGGAAGGAGAGCATGAGGAAGTGATCGAATCATGCTCTATCATCACCACGAATGCCAACAGTACCATGGCGACCATACATGATCGAATGCCGGTCATCCTGCAGGAGAAGGATTGTTTGACGTGGCTCGATGCCGGAGCCAGGAAGGAACAACGCATCAGCCTGTTGCGTCCGTATTCTGATGATCTAATGGAAGCTTACCAAGTCAGCACCCGAGTGAACAGTCCACGGAATAATGATCCAGAATGCATTGCCCGGCATGAGTAAACACCACGCCATAGAGAGGTAAACCTACCCACAAATAATATCATTTCAAACGGTTGCGCAGTGATTGGTGAGGCGATCAACAAGGAGGGGGGCACTTTACGGGCCGCATGCCATTTCACCATCAACTAGTGTCCATCCAAAATCGAGGATTTTCGTTCAAGTTCAAGGCATGCGAAAAATTTTACCGCAGGCATATAATTGATATTCCGAGGATAAAATTTTGAGCATAACGCAAAAATTGGGCGAAAAGACCGTTTCTGGATGGGCACTAACTAAGCCTCATTCCCTATTTCTCTATCAGAGATAGAGTTACCACATAGTCTGCTCGAGAGTATTGACCGCCACAATAATCACCCCCGTTGTTTTGCTACTTGCCTTCCGGCATCCCCCCTCCCGTTGTGGCCCCTGTATGCTGACTCTGTGTGCGGTACTGGTCCTGATTCTGGATTCGATTCTGATTTTGTTGCTGGTACTGCTGCTGGCTCTGGATTCGGTTCTGATTTTGTTGCTGGTACTGCTGCTGGTTTTGGATTCGGTCTCCTTGACCAAGGCCACCTCCGTTTCTGTTGCCTCCTAAACCACCTGTTCCGTGCCCTCCTCCTCCGTGACCAGCAGAAACAGGAATGGCCATAAACAGAATTGCCGTTGCGACTATCAATCCTTTTCCCATATTTTTTCGTGATCGCATACCATCCTCTCAAAGTATTCGTTATGGATGTGGGGTTGGTGAGATTTAACCGAAAAATACACAACTTTTAATGCATACTACGCGGAACCCACGACAAAGATGACTGTTTTTTTACCAGCCCTACCGTTTCCAAGAAGGCTTTTGCGGGTGCTTATGAAACAACTCATGCCACTGCTGTCGACCTGCCTGATCTTTGCAGAAGTTCTCCGACTTCTTGCTGGTCTCGGCAAAACTGGGAAAGGAGAGTGAGACGATCAGGGCAAAATTGAAAGTGCGGCAGTTTTCATGAATGAATCATATTGTAAACCGGAATGGCAACCAAAATACAAATTTTATTGCCGCATTTGACATCATGCCGACTCCGAATAGCAACCAGTTTATTTCATGTAAAATCATTACGTTATTTATTAAATTTAGTAAATTCCTATGTATTTTATAGGTATTTTCCCTTCATTGTTTTTTTCCATGAAAGCATCAAATAAAAATTCATTGAGCTATTTTTAACCGTTGCAACAAGACAGTCGGATTTCCCGCAGACTAATTCACGGAACCTATCTTTTGTATAAACTCGCACCAATAAAGGTGTGAGTCCCAAATCCTGCAAATGTGAGGAGGTAGCAACATGAAGAAAGCTTGAATCCGTGACGCCC
>QKJV01000421.1 GCA_003249165.1 Desulfobulbaceae bacterium
GTACTTGTCCGTTTGTCAAGCCCGAATATTCCTTATTAATAATATCCAAAAATTGTTGTTTCGAATCCATCCTCGGTTTATTAGAGAATATTCCCATTTCAATTAAATTGAGTACAACACTATAGTGTTGTATAAAAATTTTTTATGAATATAGCCAAGCGGCATCATAAAGGAAAGGAGTATATATGAGGAGGGTATTTACTGGCTCGACGGGCGTGAAAATTTTTTATACAACGAGTTGAACGATGCCGGAGCCGCTATGTGCCTTCTTTTGTTTTGCATTTGATTATTCGGATCATTTTTGGATTGATTTTTAGCATATTTTATTTGATCAAATGGGTATATCATCAATCTCTTGATTTTATTACCGCAGGAAGGGGCATACTTTCCCCTGCCATCCAAATAGCCCTTTATAAACACTTATTAAGTCAAAGAACTTCCTGATATTATTACAATTATGAAGGGGCCAGTTTCCAGGTATCCAGGCTTTTACTGTGCATCCTTCCTTTCTTACATTTTGGACACCATGACAAGTCATTCCCGGTAACTATCCGAAGTACGTCTATGCCGCTTAATCCGGCCAGGACAGGCAGATATGTTGTTTTGTCAATGAGTTGGAAGACTCTTTCTTTCTTCATGCTATTAGCCGATGCCAATACTCCATAATACCTGATCTTATAAAATCCGTTTGGTAAAATATGCCGGAAGAAGCGAGATATAAACTCATCAGCTTTGAGTTCCATGAATTTACCTTTCAGGGCTTTTCTGTAATCTTTCCACCGGAATGTCACCACTCCATTTTCATGTTTAATGATCCTGTTATTAGCAATGGCCACTCTTTGTGTGTACTCTCCCAAATACCTGATCACAGAATTTGCCCCACCAAAAGCCTTCTTTGAAAACACATTCCAGTTCTTCTGGTACAACTTGTTCTTCAGCTCAGCAAAACTGGCCAGGTCGTCCGGCAATTTTATGATCGCTGCATCTGTTTGTTCGCCAATGATTCGGCAAAGTATTGCCCTGAATATTTTTGATAGTGCCTTGACGGGCAGGAAGAACTTTTGGCCGGAGGCTATCCATTCTTCCTGGTCAGATGACAATCCTCCTGCAGGTACGATCATATGAATATGTGGGTGGTAGGTGAGTGTCTGTCCCCATGTGTGCAATACGGCGACAGCGCCAGTCTCGGCACCAAGAAAGGCAGGATTATCCCCTGCCTGTTTCAGGGCTTTGGATGCCGCTTTGAACAGCAGGCCATAACATACCCGTTGGTTAATATAAAACAGTTTATGCAATTCGGCAGGGATGGTGAAAACCAGGTGAAAATATCGCGTGGCAGGCAACAGGGACTTGAGCTTATCAACCCATTGTACCTGCTTGATATAGTGACATTTTGGGCAGTGCCTGTCCCGACAGGAGTTATAAATTGGTCTGCTGTACCCACAGTGATCACACTGTTGCAGATGTCCTCCCATAAAGGCTGTCCGGCAATTAAGGATGGCTTGATATGCCTTCTGCTGGTCAGGACACATCCGGTGCGTTTTCAGGTATTCTTCTCCATATTCATGGAGGATGTCTGCCATCTCTGTTTTTTTAGTTCCCATAGCTCATGCTGTTTCCATTGTGG
Source organism: Desulfobulbaceae bacterium (assembly GCA_003249165.1). Classification (GTDB taxonomy): domain Bacteria; phylum Desulfobacterota; class Desulfobulbia; order Desulfobulbales; family SURF-16; genus SURF-16. The sequence goes on from QKJV01000421.1 coordinate 1,628, forward strand.
TGTCAAACGGGCTTTCCACATCCTTGTAATCTGTCTTTGCCAGATGCAGATAGACACCCGTGGTGCGCATAGAGGTATGACCGAGTAACCTCTGGATCACCTTTAGGTTAGTCCCTTGCTCCAGCAGATGAGTGGCAAAAGCATGGCGAAAACTATGGATACAGACAGGCTTGGTGACGCCTGCCCGATTTGCTGCCCGTCGTATGATTTTCAATGTAGAAGTTGCCGAATAGGGAACTCCCTGACGATAGCTCTCAAAGAGGTATTTGTATGGATGGTAATGTCGGTAATATTCCCTGAGGATATCCAGTGTCTTGCGGGCCAGTAGTGTTTCCCTGGATTTATTGCCCTTGCCGTTGGGTATCCTGATCAACATACGCTTGGAGTCAATATCTGTGGGCCTCATATTTAACAATTCATCGCGTCTTATCCCAGAAGAATACAATAAGGCCATGATGGCTTTATGCTTTAGGTTGATAGTACCTTCGATCATTTTGGATACTTCCTCTTTTGATAGAATAACCGGAAGATGTTTGTTTTTCCGGGGTCGTTTGATCTTTATTGTTTCCCAATCCAACCCTAACACGTCCTGGAATAAAATCCTGAATGCATTAATGGTTTGGTTGATCGTAGATACCGAGAGCCCCCGCTCTTTGGTGCAGTAGTGAAGGTAACTCTTGAGCTGTTCTACAGTGATTTTATCAGGTGACAGATGAAAGTATTTGGCGGCATTGGCCAACATTGCAACGTACGTCCGTATGGTTCTCGGACTGTAATTGCGGATCTCCATCTCACGGATGAAACACCCTCGTAATGAATCTTTTTTTTCATGATGATTAAATTTTAGTGTACCCAGAATTTAATCATTCCTCACCAATTTACCGACTGAAAGGAGGTTTCGTTCAACAGATGTATATCAGACATGCCTGATGTACACATTATATACAACACTACCTGTTCTTAGAAAATCAGAACGGATCGTTACAAAATTACCCTTCTAAGATAACAAAAAAGACCTATTTCTTGTCGAAATCAAAAAATACCGCTCCTCCTTAACG
>QKJV01000201.1 GCA_003249165.1 Desulfobulbaceae bacterium
TAAAATTCTCTCCGGTGGCGTCGATTCAAATGCACTGCATCGTCCGAAACGGTTCTTCGGTGCGGCCCGGAACATTGAAGAAGGCGGAAGTCTGTCGATTATTGCCTCTGCGCTGGTTGAAACCGGCAGCCGTATGGACGAGGTTATCTTTGAGGAATTCAAGGGTACCGGTAATATGGAAATCGTCCTTGACCGGAAAATGGCTGACAGGCGTCTATTCCCGGCAATGGACATCAACCGTTCCGGAACCAGGAAAGAAGATCTGCTCCTTCCACCCGATGTAATCAACAGGGCCTGGATTCTGCGCAAACTCCTCTCAAACATGAAATCTATAGATGCCATGGAATTTCTGCTCGATAAAATGAAAGGAACAAAAAATAACCAGGAGTTCTTCGAAATGATGAACTGCTGAGAGGCAGCGATTTTAACCATTTTTCGATAATATATTGCAAAAAATGGTTTGTGGTTTATAATACTCTGCTTGCCTGAAGAATATGCCGCTTCACTGAAACAGGTGATTGTCCGGCTGAGATACGATTGCATTCAAGTTTCGGAGGTTTGTGATGAAAAAAGATATCCATCCAAAGTATCATAAGATTAATGCCGTATGTGCGTGTGGAAATGAAGTACCAATTGGCACTGTAGAGCGTGAGGTGAAAGTAGAGATCTGCTCCGCCTGTCATCCGTTTTTTACCGGTAAACAGAAACTCGTTGATACCGCCGGTCGTGTAGAGAAATTTCTCAAAAAATACGGAAAAACACTTAAAAAATAATTTTTCCCTTTATTTTTCAACTTCCGTTCCCCAATGTTCGCCAAGTTTGAAAATATCCACGATAAGCTGCTTGAACTTGAGGGAATGCTCTCCGATCCTGCTGTGCTCGCCAACCAGAGTGAGTACAGCAAGGTTGCCAGGGAGCATTCTCGCGTGGTCAAAATCGACAGTTTGTACGAAAAGTTCAAACGGGTGAAACAGGAACTGGCAGAAAGTCAGGAACTCTTTCATCAGGAAGAAGATGAAGAGATGCGGGAACTCGCACGAAATGAAATTTCGGAGTTGAGTAATACGGCAAAAGAGCTCGAACGGGAGCTGCGAATTTTGCTGTTGCCCAAGGATCCTAACGACGATAAAAATATTTTCCTTGAGATCCGGGCAGGAACCGGTGGCGACGAGGCCGCTCTTTTTGTCAGCGATCTGTTCAGAATGTATTCAAAGTTTGCCGAGATGCAGGGCTGGAAAGTTGAAGTAATGAGCAGCAATCCTATCGGTATCGGCGGCTTTAAAGAGATAATTGCCCTGATCAGCGGCGAACAGGTTTACAGCCAGTTGAAATATGAATCCGGTGTGCACCGGGTTCAGCGTGTGCCTGAAACCGAGGCCCAGGGCAGGATTCATACATCCGCGGTGACGGTAGCCGTACTGCCCGAGGTGGAAGAGGTTGAATTGGAGATCGATCCGAACGAACTCCGCTTTGATGTCTTTCGTTCGTCCGGGCCTGGGGGGCAGAGCGTCAACACTACGGATTCGGCGGTGCGTGTCACCCATTTGCCCACCGGACTGGTCGTCAGTTGCCAGGATGAAAAATCACAGCACAAAAATAAGGCAAAGGCTCTCAAGGTGTTGCGGGCCCGTCTTCTTGACAGATTGGAGCAGGAGCGGCACGACCGCATGTCGGAAGAGCGCAAAAGCCAGGTCGGTAGCGGTGACAGGAGCGAACGAATCCGGACTTACAACTTCCCTCAGGGAAGGTTGACCGATCATCGTATCAATCTGACGCTTTATCGCCTTGAAGATGTCATGCTTGGCAAGCTGAACTGTGTCATTGAGCCTCTGATCGCCCATTATCAGGCAGAGGCCTTGAAAACAGTGCAATAAGCCTCAATGCTTTTTTGTTGCAACTATCTTTTGTTTTTCCAAAAAAAAATAAACTGTTATTTCTTTTCCCTGAAAGTTGTCAACGGATCATTTCCTCTTTTTTCCTGTTTACAGTCCCGGATATTTAAATGAAAGCACTAGATCTGTATCAGAGCGGGGTTGACCGTCTCAGACAGGCGGGTATTGAAGATGCCGAGATAGAATCCTCGCTTTTTCTAGGCCATCTGCTCGATCTTTCCCGAGCACAGATTTTTCTGCACGAAAAACAGCTTGATGAGGCTATTGTCAAGGATTTTGAAAAATATCTTGATCGCCGTTTGACGCGAGAGCCGCTTGCCTATATTCTGGAAGAACAGGAATTCTGGTCGTTGCCTTTTTACGTCAATCGGGACGTTCTCATTCCCCGTCCCGAGACGGAACTGCTGCTCGAAATTGTCCTGCAGGTTGTAAAGAGCGAAGGAAAAGAAATGGCAGGGAGAGTGCTTGATATGGGAACAGGCAGCGGAGTTATCTCCATCGTCCTTGCCCGGGAACTTTCTCATTTTTCGGTTTTCACCGTTGATCTTTCAATTGCTGCGCAACGGGTTGCCAAAATAAATGCTGAGCGGCATGGGGTATTAGACAGAATTTCTTTCATTAATTCCGATTGGTTGGGTGGTATTCAATTGAGAAATTGCTTTGATCTGGTCGTGACCAATCCCCCTTATGTGGCCCGGGAGACCTTTGCCGATCTGCAACCGGAGGTGAGTCTCTTTGAGCCTCGACTTGCCTTGGACGGCGGTGAAGGGGGAGGAAAGGTAATTG
>QKJV01000054.1 GCA_003249165.1 Desulfobulbaceae bacterium
TTATTACTGGATACAGCTCGGTGAAGCACGCATGGAGAAATTTATCATCGAAAGCGATGTACGCTTCCTCATTGAAAAATATCTTCGCGAAGGTGGCATTACCATTCCATTCCCACAGAGAGATGTTCATCTTGACACGACCCGACCTCTTCAGGTTACGATTTTCCCGGAAAAAGAAACAACTCAACCCAAAGAAGGAAAAATCAGCCATGCTGATGCTGAGTAAGATCATATCTTTCTGCGACGACGTCGGGCTCCAGGCAAAAATACTTTTCTCAAATGGCCCAATACATTTGACATCCTTGCTCCTTTTCCCTTCAGCACTGCTGTGTTTTCTGATAGCTGTTTCCTCCAGCACTGTGGCAGCAGAAAATTTCGTTGATTATGATGAGTGTCTTATCCAGACAATGAAAACGGCAGAGGACACTATGACGGTCAGTCAGGTAAAACAACTTTGCAAGACCTATTTCCAATCAGGGAAGGCAGTTGCTGCAACACAAGCAGCTGCCGTGGCGGGAGAGGAACAACCACCAAGTGAAGTATCCGCTGTAGACCGCAGAGTTCGCTCCGAAGAGAAAAACTCCGGAAATCTTTTTACTATTACCCCGCATAAACAGAACTATATCCTGCTTGCCAGTTATAACGGCAACCCTAACGGTACAGGCCTGGAGGTAGACGATAGTGAACTTGACAACATCGAAGCCAAGTTCCAGCTGAGCTTGAAAATTCCCTTGGCCGCAGCACTTTTCGGCAGGTACGACGGTACGTTGTATGCCGCCTATACCATGAAATCATTCTGGCAGGCTTATAATAATGATATATCGAGTCCGTTCCGTGAAACAAACCATGAACCGGAAATGTTTCTTGCTCTTCGCAACGATATGGAATTTTTTGGTTTCAAAAATTCTTACATTATGACCGGTTTTTCCCACCAGTCAAATGGTCAAGGTGGAGAGCGGTCACGCAGTTGGAACCGACTTTATCTCGACTTCATTTTTGAACGCGGAGACTTCGCTTTAAGTATTAAACCATGGTACCGATTGCCGGAGGGAGCAAAATCATACATAGGTGATCCGGATGGTGATGATAATCCCGACATCTCCTCCTATATGGGCTATGGGGAGTTGAGCGGCTTCTGGTCGTCAAACGGTCACACACTCAGCCTCATGTTACGAAACAATTTGCGGACGAGCAACAACCGTGGAGCCATAGAGCTTGGTTGGAGTTTTCCGCTTGGAGAAGGTATACCGCTCAAGGGGTACATTCAGTACTTCAACGGATACGGGGAATCTTTGATCGACTATAATAGTTCGGTTAATCGTATCGGAATCGGTGTACTGCTCACGGACTGGCTTTAAAATAAAGCCATTAATAACGATTCATGTCTGAACCTGCCGGTCTTATTTTTATCCTGACCTATCTGGGAGTGGCGTTGGGAAGGATACCCGGTCTGACCCTTGACAGGACAGGCATTGCATTGCTTGGTGCGATCGGAATGGTCGTCAGTGGAGCCGTTCCCCTGAAATCAGCCATGCAGGCGATCGATCTGCCAACCATTGTTCTCCTCTATGCCTTGATGATCATCTCGGCCCAGCTCCGGCTTGGCGGGTTCTATACCTGGATTGCAACAAAATGTACCACCCTGCTCCACCACCCACGAAGGTTTCTGTTCATCAGCATGCTGCTGGCAGGTCTTCTGTCTGCGCTCCTTGCCAACGACATAATCTGTCTTGCCTTCACGCCGGTATTGACCCTTGCCCTCATCCAGGCCCGACTCAACCCGTTGCCCTTTCTGATTGGCCTTGCCATGGCAAGCAATATAGGCTCGGCGGCGACAATCATCGGCAATCCACAGAATATGCTCATCGGTCAGATGGGTCAGCTGAATTTTTTCCATTTTCTCTCCTGGTGTCTACCGCCCGTACTGGTCACATTTTTCGCTTCTTACTGTATTATCTGCCTTCTCTGCCGGGAAGGGTTCACACTGACTGACAGGGCTGAAACTTCAGACTTACAGGATCGATGGCCTGTCTTCAATCTATGGCAGACGGCTAAAGGAGTTATTGCCGTTACAGTACTGACCGTTCTGTTTTTCACCGATATTGCCAGGGAACTTTCGGCAATCACGGTTGCCGGCTGTCTTCTCTGCAGCAGAAAACTACGTTCCAGACAGATGATGGAACTGGTGGACTGGCATCTCATCACCCTTTTCTGCGCCCTCTTCATCGTGGTGCAGGGTATCATCACGGAAAACATTCCGGCCTTAATCATAGAGGAGCTTGGCAGAAGAGGCATTAATCCGACTGATTATACCAATCTGGCAATCATCTCAACGATTATGAGCAATCTGGTCAGCAATGTTCCGGCGTCAATGCTGTTGATTCATTTTCTTGACCCTGCCCAACCACGACAGTGGTACATACTCGCCCTGTCAAGCACCTTTGCCGGCAATCTGATCGTTATTGGGAGTATTGCCAACCTGATTGTTATCGAACAGGCTAAAAAACTTGGTGTTAATATAACTTTCCGGGAGCATGCCCGCATCGGCGTGCCGGTAACGCTCTTTTCTCTGCTTATTCTGTGGAGTTACGCCATGCTATTTGGAAATTAAAAGGGTTCTGCTGAAATCAACAAGGATATCATTATAACGCTGGTCATATTCAGCATTCTGCGGGGAGACAAATCGACCTTCTCTTTCAGATACCTCTTGGCTTCATTGATTGATAGATCTGTACTTGCGAGAAGCTAGTCATTTCCATAGGGGATTTGATCCGTGCATTTACACTGCTGACCATACATAATTGTTCATTGCGAGCTTCTCGCTCATCCACCGTTTTATCTATTCAGCCACAGGTCGAATATTGTAAATGGGGAAAGATATTCCGTTAATCGCGGATTTTGCAATCTTTCCTTTAAATATCCTTTGTAAAATCCCCTTCTCAGGATTGATGCAAGTTCAAAGCTGAGAAATCTATACTTTCTTTTGAATCGTCGATGGCGAGAAAGTCATTTTATGCTGTTTTTTCTCCAAGGAACAGTAACCAGCAGATGCGGATGCTTTGCCATTAGAAATC
>QKJV01000404.1 GCA_003249165.1 Desulfobulbaceae bacterium
ATGGCATTTTCCTTGATCACATGACCGGACCCGGCGATAATGATCATGGCTGATGTTGGATGGGCAGCCAGGTAATCGGCAGTTGTCTTGGCCATAGTTTCATCCCACAGAACCTGGGACTCAAGAAAAGGGGCTATTCCTCCATTGTGTCCTGTGAAATGCGGGCCGCTGTGAATCTGAAAAACCTGGGCGAGCCTCTCCTGGTATCCGGGCATGGAGAGATCGCGTTCAACGGGAAGAGTCTCTTTCACCTCTGGAGGAAGACCTGCAATCCCTCCTTCCTTGAAGGTGTCGCTGACAACATCCTTATCGAGGTTCAGAGCGATGACAGGGAGTTTATTATGGCGCGCATACTGCAGAATATCCTGATAGAACCGGTAATCGTATCCCCAGTTTTTAAAGTATTGTGAATCTTTGAGAAACTGCCGTTCGTCGATATCGCCCTTAATGTATGCGTCAAGGGCGGCCTGACTGTCGTGGTTGAACATCTCCATCCCTATGGCCAGCTCAGGGTGGTGCTGGTGAAAGGCCTGCAGTACCCGAAGCTGCAGGACATGATCCGCCTGATTGACATGGGTTTCGCCGACGTATACCACCCGGCTGTCGGTAATGCGGTCCATTATGGCATCAAAATCCAGACTTTTCTCGACAGCGGCGCCACGGGGCGGTTCATCAAGGATATAGCCGATGCCGTAGTCGGTTTCCGGGATCTTTTTGTCGGTGTTTCTGCCGTCCTCAAAATGCAGATAGCCGTATTTGCCGTAATGGCTCAGCTTGCGGACGACGGCTGCAACCTGCTCCTGACCTGCTGCCTGCATGAGTGCAGCGACAAGGCCGGGGGCGAGGGGATTTTCCCGCACTTCAAGGGTGAAGCCGGTGGGCGGGTAAATTGGTCTGGCAAAGAGCCCGAGGCTCGCTTTGGAACCCGTCCCCAGAAAGAGAAGGTTTTTGGTGCCTAAATCTTTCTCGTTCAGTTCGCTTTCCTTGATGACAGGACAGTTCATTTCCGCGAGCATGGGAAAGAGCGGAGTAAACATGTCTTCCTTGCCGTCTTCAATGACGGCGATTTTTTCCGCACCACCTTCGAAGCGCGACCAGACAGCCGGGAGTTCGTCCGGAACAAGCCTGCGCATCAGGTCATAGCCGGGATCAATCTCCATGGTTGGTGGAAAAGTGGAGAGTTTGATGGAGACAGGTGTTCTCGTTGAGGTTACCTCAACGTTCTGTCTGAGCATTTCTCTGCCGTTTTTTACCTGAATCGGCACGGTGAAGGTATAGGCGGAATCGTTTTGCTGTACCAGCTCAAAGTTGAGCTCCGGCATGCCGTCCTTCATCTCGATTTGTAATTTCTGCACGCTGAGCTGGGGAATATCGGCCCGCAGCAGCCATTGGTTGAAGAACTCGCTCAAATCAAGACCTGATGCCTTGTTAAAGCTTTGTTTAATCTCATTCCATCCGGCGGAGCGAAAGCTGTTTTCTTTGTAAAAATCGCGCAGGGCGGCGTAAAAAATTGCATCACCCACCTTTTTGCGCAGCATGTGGAAAATCATACTTACCTTATTGTAACCTACAGCGCGGCTTGCCTGACTGGCAAACCCGAAATCACCGGCATCCTTGAAATCGGCAACAGTCATGGTGTTGTCGAGCCCGACAAGGCTCTGATATCTGATCAGCTGACCTTTACGGAAATCCACATCTTGTCCCTTGTCGGCGGCAAAGGCCTGGTCGGCCAGATAGGTCGTCAGCCCCTCACACCAGTTTCCCTGTTCATAATCCACACTGACGGCGTTGCCGAACCAGGAGTGCAGCACCTCATGGCCGAGCGATGTTTCCGTGATGAAAGGTAAACGAACAACAGCCTGACCCAGCAAGGTGAAGGTTGGCATGGCAAAGCCGGTGGGCAGGCGATTTTCTACCACGGAATAGCGTTTATAAGGATAGGGGCCGATGAGTTCGGTAAAACGGCTGAGGTATGCCTGTGTTTTTTCACCATACACCTGGGCATATTGTTGATCTTCCGGGAAAAAATAGGTAGCGACAATTGTTCCGTCTGCCATTTTTTCTTCCTTGACCTGATAAGGTCCGGCGATGAAATGAGCGAAAGGCAGGGGGTGAGAGAAGGAAAAAGTAACTTTTTTCGTGGTGCCGTCAACCCGGCTGGATATCTCATCTGCCTCGGCAACTGCGGCAAAATCAGCGGGAATTGCGGCAGAGAGGCTGATGAAGGCCGGGTCCATGGGCAATGGATACCATGGGTCGAGGAGGACAATGCCACGGCAGTCGATCATGGAATCACCTGCAATTGCATTGTCGATTTTTTTCGTAAAGGCGATGTCCACTTTTCTGCTGTCGGCTCCAGCAGGAAGTGTCAGCATGCCATCCTCGTCTTGAGGAATGTCCTGTATAGTGCCGTTGATCGTGAATCTGCTGATCTCCAGTCCGTCTATCCTGATATTGGCCTGTTCACCAGGCGCAAGGGCAAAGCGCGCCGTCCCGTTTAAGGCATGGTTGGTTGTATCAAAGGAAACGTCGAGGGCCATATGCAATGTCCCGGCCCAGAGTGACTTCGCAGAAAAGAGAGAAAGCAGGGCAAGAAAAAAAACAGAGGATAAGAGAAGGCCAGTGTGGGGGAAATATGTTTTCATTTCAAAAACCTTGCGAGGTTGGAGT
>QKJV01000187.1 GCA_003249165.1 Desulfobulbaceae bacterium
GCGATCGCGTCGAATACGGAACAGTTCATCACGTTCTTTAATGCAATGTTGGATCAGGGCATCTACCTTGCCCCATCGCAATTTGAGGCCGGCTTTGTCTCGCTTGCCCACAGCGACGAGGATTTGACCCGAAGCTGCGAGGCGACGCGACAGGCATTACGGAGCATCGGCTGAGAAGCTGCTGTGGATGAGGTGGAGACCGATTGAGCTGCGGCCTCCACCTCATCCATCACCCGCAGACATTGATGAGGAACGGCGAGCAGGACCGGCCGCGATCGCAGAACTCCCACGCGGGCAAGTTCTGCCGGTTCGGAATGTTGTGCGCCTGAAAAGCATCTGATAGTAGATGCTTTTTGTTGAAATTGAGGCACCTAGTACTCGATGCCCAAAAACGGTGCTCGGTCACTTTGATAATTACTGGTTGGACGAAGCTTCGCGAAATGTTGGTGAAACACGAGGCGGAGAGCAATCTCCATAGGGGCCTCCGTCGTGCCTGACGCAGCTCAACTCTAATGTTAGCGGGTGTTTCTCACAGACGAAAAGATGTTCGGCAAACGGCTTGCCGGGATTCGTCGAATGCAGTACGTTCATACCAGGATCGATTCGAGCTAAGACACGCATTGTCCTTAACCGGAAGGCCACACAACGCCTTCCACGTCATCAAATAAGCATCTCCTCAGTGAGGCATATATGATAAACAGTGGAGAAATTATTGACAACCGTTACAAGATAGAATCTCTCTTAGGGCAAGGAGGCATGGGAATAACGTATAAGGCGAGAGATCTTGAAACAAATGATTCCGTGGCTATAAAACAACTCCATCTCTCGCAAGTGCAGGAATGGAAAACTCTTGAATTGTTTGAACGGGAGGCTAAAATACTGCAACAACTCCATCATCCACAGATTCCTCAATATATCGGACATCTTACCTTTGAAGCATCTTCGCATGGCAAATTTTTCTTAATTCAACAATACGTGAAGGGGAGAACTCTTCAGCAACTGGTCGAACAAGGATGGAGAGGAGGCGAAGACGAACTGCTGGAAATTTTTTTACAACTCGTCAATATTTTAACCTATCTTCACCATTTTCATCCTCCGGTTATTCATCGAGACATTAATCCTAAAAATATCATTTATGGAGATGAGGGCAAAATCGCTTTGGTTGATTTTGGGGCTGTTCAAGAAGTCATTAGAACAACGTTTTTAGGCGGCTCAACCATTGTCGGTACGTTTGGATATATCCCTTTTGAACAATTTACAGGGGGGGCTGTTCCAGCCTCTGATTATTATGCCGCAGGAGCGACCTTACTGTATCTCCTAACGCATCGACATCCCTCTGATTTTCCGGTAACACATCTGAAAGTGAAATTTCAGCCTTTTCTGCATTCCTCATTGAAGATGTGTAGGCTTCTTGACGGCTTATTGGAGCCAGTTCCAGAAAAACGTATTGCGTCTCCAGCACAAGTCAATATGATTCTTGAAGAGCGAGCCTCAAGCGCATTGCAAATTCAACCGGGCAGCGTGAATATCAAAACATTCAAAAAAAATCATTCTACCAGCTTCTTTCTTTACGATACACGCAATAAAGAAGCTCGAATGGCTATCGGTGTCTCATCGCTATTTGAGTTTTTGTTGATGTTTTTTATGATGGCTTCCTTGATTAACAGCATCCTAGGTATCGCTCCTAAACTGAATCTCATTCTGGCTCCGTCGAATATGCCGATATTACTGGTGAATATCCTTTTGGGGCTATGCTCGATTCTTTTAGGAGGGATAGGGATAAAGTCGTTTCTTCGTGCCATTATTCCCAGATACGTGAAGACCACAATAGATCTAACGCCCGATAGGGTTATTGTGCAAGAACATGGGTTTGGAGGGCGTCGCCATAATTTTTTAATAAAGTCTTTACAGGCTGTCGAAGAAGTGTTGCGCCCTTCTGTTGATAGTATTCCAGAAACCGTAGGGATAGCCTTGCATACAGGGACGAGAGCATATACTATTCTTTGCCCGCAGTTGAACCAAACCGAATTTGCCTGGTTCTTTCGCGAATTGAATGAACATATTCACATGAGGCGAACGGCATCATCGCCTGGCATCATAGACTCTACAGCGTCTCGTAAGGCACATGGTGTAGTCCAACGCCTGAAAAACGTTGCGCAGAACATAAAAGACTTCTTGCAGAATAAACGAACATGGAAAATTCTTATAGTACTCCTTCTATTGGGAGGATTCGGAGAGGGGCTTCTCAATTTTTTTTCTCCAAACGTACTTATCTTCCGAAACTCTGATTTTCCTAATACTGCTGTAAAGTGGTTTTCCCCTATCAAACAACGTATCATGATCATTCCTCCGCGTAAACTTAAATTTGATCAGACTCTTGAATGGAGTGCCGGCGAATTCAAATTTGTCTTATCTGGGGTTTCTAAAGGGTTTCGAGTTGTGGACGGGAGCAATAACGGGATGTATTATCGGCTATTAGAAAGCATAGAGAGCTATCGCGAATTTGTCGAAAAAACTTCAATGTATGAGTATGAGATGTACGAGACTCGAACTCTTCACGGGATAACTCTGTTTGTCACGAGACTCACGACAGCCACTACAAACGCTTATAATGCTTTTTCAGCTCCTGACATAAAAAGGGTTTCTGAAGAGTCTGAAAAGAATGTGTC
>QKJV01000124.1 GCA_003249165.1 Desulfobulbaceae bacterium
CACTACCCCCTCAAGATAGCGTGTCTACCAATTCCACCACTTCGGCAAATGTACTATTTTTTCTCTTTGTGCTCTTCTTTATTCTCCGTTTGTGCTACAGGTTTCTCTTCTGCAGCAGGAGAGACAACGGCTTCACCTTTTTCCTGTTCTGCCGGTTTCTGAACGGCTGGCATTGCTGTCGTTTCAGATTTTTTTGCTCCCTCATTCTGAGCTGGAGCAGTTTTTTCTACGACATCTGCAACAGGCGGCGGAACGGCTGATTCCGCAGGTTTCAGCGGCATATCAGGACTCCCTGACTGAGGAAGCGGTTCAGAGGATCTCTCTATAGCATTTTCCTGCGGTTTTTGCACCTGAAAATCTTTCATCACCGAACTTGAACCACGATGTGATGAAATATATGCCAATGTCAAGGAAGTAACCATAAAGGTTATTGCCGCAATTGTCGTTACTTTGCCCAACAGAGGCTGCGGCCCCTCAGACCCGAAAACTGTCTGGCTGGAACCACCGAATGTCGCACCCATGTTTGCCCCCTTGCCCTGCTGCAGGAGCACGATAACAACGAGGAACAGGCAGACAATGATATGTATGATCGTTAAAATAGTCATTATACAAACGGAAGATTCTTCATTTCTTAAGCAGGAAGTCTTCCCGGTTAAAGCTTAACTGTTAAAATGTATTATACGGATGAACGAATCAGCCTTCAGGGCCGCGCCACCAACAAGTGCGCCATCGACATCAGGCTGGGACATAAGCGAATCAACGTTATCCGAATTGACGGAGCCACCATACAATATTCTCATTTGTGTGGCAATATTTTTCTCATACATCCCCGCAAGCAGATCTCGCACAAAAAAATGGGCCTCCTGGGCCTGTTCTATGGAAGCTGTTTTTCCTGTCCCTATAGCCCATACAGGTTCATAGGCGACAACAAGATCATTTCCCGCTCCCGGATTGATATCCTTCAATCCGCTCCGCAGTTGTCGTTCCAGGACAGAAAAAGTATGTCCCGATTCCCGCTCATCTAACGTTTCACCGATACAGAGAACAGGTACCAGACCGAAGCGCAGTGCCGCAGCCACACGCTTGTTGACCATTTCATCCGTTTCGCCAAAAATATGCCGCCGCTCGGAATGGCCGAGGAGAACCATTCTACAGCCGACATCCTGCAGCATTAGTGGTGAGATTTCTCCGGTAAATGCCCCTTTTTCTTCCCAACAGACATTCTGCGCTCCAAGCATGACCGACGAACCGGCAAGCACCCTGCCCACAGCAGCCAACGCAGTATAAGGAGGAGCCAGCATGACATCCCGATCCTCAGGAATAGATGCCCGGACAATAGCGGAGGCAAGGGCTTCCGCCTCGGCGATGTTCATATGCATTTTCCAGTTTCCGGCCAGTAACGGTCTGCGTGACATAATCCCCCCTTCTTCAGGCATCTTTTGCTTCCAGAGCAGCAACTCCCGGAAGTTCCTTGCCTTCCATCAGCATCAAAAAGGCTCCGCCGCCGGTAGACATATATGAAACATTATCAGCCCAACCCGATTTATGTACAGCAGCATTTGTATCGCCCCCACCGACAACACTCAGTGCATGAGAAGTCGCTACTCGCTGGACCAGGGCCATAGTCCCTCTGGCGAAGGCATCCATCTCAAAAGCCCCCATCGGGCCATTCCAAAGAATTGTTCTGGCCGAGTCAAGAGCCTCGCAAAAAAGAATAGTGGTGGCAGGGCCGATGTCAAGAATCATCCATTCATCAGGAACATCCTGGATAGGCACCACCCTGGTCTGGGCATCGGCAGCAAATTTATCGGCAACAACACAATCTACCGGCAAATAAAGTTTTACCCCCTTTTCAGCAGCAGAACGAATAAGGGTTGCCGCCGTTTCCAGCAGATCTTCCTCAACAAGCGATTTGCCAACTTTATAGCCGCTGCTTTTCAAAAAGGTATTGGCCATGGCTCCGCCGATAATCATTCCATTCACTTTATCCATCAAATTCAAAAGCGCGGTCAGCTTGCTCGACACCTTGGCCCCGCCGATAATGGCTACAAGTGGACGGGCAGGATCGCTTACTGAACGATGAAAAAAATCGATTTCTTTCTGCAGAAGAAAACCGGCAGCACACTGGGCACTAAATTTGGTCACGCCCACGACCGAAGCCTCGGCCCGATGAGAAACGGCAAAGGCATCATTTATATAAACATCGGCAAGAGAGGCAAGACTGCGGGAAAATTCATCGTCGTTTTTCTGTTCTTCAGGATGAAATCTCAAGTTCTCCAACATCAGCACGTCACCGGGCCTACTATGGGCAACCATTTCAGCAACTCCTTCACCGATGCAATCGGGCAACAACCGAACCGGTTTCAAGAGAAGTTGCGAGAGGCGCTGGGCAGCAGGTGTAAGGCTGAACTCATCGACCCGTTTCCCTTTCGGCCGCCCCAAATGGGAACAGATTATCACGGCCGCATTTTGCGACAAAGCGTATTCAATGGTGGAGATTGCTTCTCGGATACGGGTATCATCGGTTATCTGGCATTTGTCATCCAGTGGTACATTAAAATCAACCCGGATTAACACTTTTTTTTCTTTAATATCAATGTCACGTATATTTTTCACGACCAGCCCCTTTATCATTGTTGTTTTTTGCAGAGAAAAAATCATGTTGAGTT
>QKJV01000372.1 GCA_003249165.1 Desulfobulbaceae bacterium
GGTTTCCTGCAACCCGATTCGGGAAGTGCCCGGGTCGCCGGTCTTGATGTCCTTGATCATGGTCCTTCTATCCAACAGTTAATCGGCTATCTTCCGGAAAATGCACCCCTTTACCCTGAACTTACTGTCCAATCATATCTTCGCTTGATCGCTGATCTGCGCAAAATTCCGGAAGCAAGACAACAAGCTGCTCTTTCCGATGCCATAATCCGTACTGGTCTTGCCGATCGTCTAACTTTACCGATAGGCACACTGAGCAAAGGGCTCCGGCAAAGGGTCGGATTGGCCCAGGCCATCATCCATCATCCCAGACTTCTCATCCTCGACGAGCCAACCAATGGTCTTGATCCCACGCAAATAGTTGAGGTGCGTCATCTCATCAAACAACTTGCAGGGCAATGTACAATAATCATCTCCACGCATATTTTGTCCGAGGTAGAAGCAACATGTGACAGGGCTATCATCATTATCCGCGGACAGATCAAAGCAGACGCACGCTTGGCGGATCTTGCCGCCAGCAGTACAATCCGCCTTGTCCTCGACAGCAGCGATGTTAAAGATACCATTTCAATTCTTAACGATTTGCCCTCCGTAAAGCAGGTTACCAGTGAACTTGAAAAAACCGGACGTGTTTCCTTTCTTATCACTTCAGGCGATAACAGCGATCTCTGCCCCACAGTATTCGAACTGGCCAAAAAGTATAACTGGCATTTATGCGAATTAAGCAGGGAAATTCGGACACTGGAATCGGTTTTTAATGAACTGGCCCTTGCCGGGGGTGAAAAATGAAACAAATTATTGCTGTCTGCCGGAAGGAGTTGAAAACCTATTTCGGCACACCCATGGCTGCCATATTCATAGGTTTTTTTCTTCTTTGCACCCTTTTTTCCTTCTTTTGGCTGGAAACATTTTTTGCCAGGAATATGGCCGATGTGCGTCCGCTCTTTAACTGGATGCCAGTCTTGATGATTTTTCTGACGGCAGCTCTCACCATGCGCCAGTGGAGTGAAGAGCAGAAAATCGGCACATTGGAAATTCTACTTACCCTGCCTGTACGTCTGCATCAACTCGTACTTGGCAAATTTCTTGCTGTATTGCTCTTAACGACAACCGCCCTTCTTCTGACCATCGGCTTACCGGTTTCCGTCTCACTAATGGGCAACCTGGACTGGGGACCGGTTATCGGCGGCTATCTTGGGACTTTGTTGATGGCGGCTGCTTATATCAGTATCGGCCTTTTTGTCTCCGCCAAAACTGACAATCAAATTATTTCGCTCTTGTTTACCGTTCTGCTGGCAGGCGTGTTCTATCTTATCGGCTCAAGCGAGATTACCTCTTTTTTTAGCAACCAAGGTGCTGATTTTCTCCGCAGTCTCGGGACAGGCAGCCGGTTCTCCAGTATTGAACGTGGCGTCATTGATCTGCGTGATGTTTTCTATTACTTGAGTATTACCATTTTTTTTCTGACTTTAAATATTTATTACCTTGATCGCAAACGCTGGAGTTTTGGTGATAATACATCAGGATACAGGCGCAGGGCACTGACTTGCACTATCCTCATCGCTGTCAATCTCCTTGCAGCCAACGTCTGGCTTACGCGAATTGCCTCAGCCAGACTCGACCTCACCTCCCAACGGCAATTCTCCCTCTCACCGGCTACCCGGGACATTATTGCCAATTTGTCTGAACCGCTGGTGATGCGTGGCTATTTCAGTGCAAAAACCCATCCGTTGCTTTCCCCCTTAGTCCCACGACTCAAGGATCTGATGACAGAATACCAAATAGCCTCCAACGGTAACATTGAGGTTTCTTTTGTTGATCCAAAACTCGATGAAAAAATTGAAACCGAAGCAAATCAGCAATACGGCATAAAACCGGTGCCTTTTCAAGTGTCCGGACGATATGAGGCTTCCGTCGTCAATTCGTATTTTCACATCCTAATCAAGTACGGCGATCAATTCGTCACCCTTGGGTTCAACGATCTTATCGAAATCAAGCCTCGCTCGGACGGACAGCTCGATGTTACACTACGCAATCCGGAGTACGATCTCACCAAATCAATCAAAAAGGTTGTTTACGGTTTTCAGTCTCTGGCTTCTATTTTTGAAAAAAATCCAACCGGCTATAAAATTATCAGTGTCACTACACCAAAGACACTGCCGGAATCTCTACAAGCCATGCCGGATCTTATTCGAAAAGTAGCAAAAGATCTGCAAAAAGACTCCGGTGGCAAAATGGGGTTTGAAGAAAAAAATCCAGACTCCATGTCTAAAATTGAACTGCAGAAAATGAAGGAAGAGTATGGAATAGAACCGATAAAAACTTCTCTCTTTTCCGAAAAAACGTTTTACCTGCATTTGTTACTTCAGACCGATAATGCCATTGAACGCCTCTATCTTACCCCGGATATGGGAGAAACGGAACTTCGTCAGGAAATTGAAGGAGTAATTAAACGCACAGGATCAGGCTTTACCAAAACAATTGGCATCTGGACTCCTCAGCTGGAGGAGCAGTCGTCACCTCTGGCCATGATGGGACATGATGCTCCCAAAGATAATTATCAGGTTATCCAGCAATTATTGCGAGAAAATTACAACTTGAAAAAAATCGACCTCAAACAAGGCAGAGTCCCGGAAGATATTGATGTACTTCTGCTTTTTGCTC
>QKJV01000445.1 GCA_003249165.1 Desulfobulbaceae bacterium
AGTAGCCGAAATGCCCCAGGAAAGCCTGCTTGGCCTCACTGTCCAGCAACTCACTCCGGAAATAGCTCAGTCTCTGAAAATCAAAGATAAAGATGGTGTTATTGTTTCCAACGTGGAGCCGAATTCACCGGCTGCAGAAGCAGGGCTTCACTCCGGGGACCTGATCCTTGAAGTTAACCGTCAGGAAGTCAAGAACATGGATGAGTACATGAAAGCTATGGGAAACATCGACAAACAGGAAAGCATCCTCCTGCTCGTAAAGCGAAATAAACACACACGTTTCGTCGTACTTGAAGCGCGGGAATAAAAAGACTCAACCATTATCCCTGATGGCGGCAACCGCCGCCATCAGGCGGCTGATCAGTTCCGGGTCCTTGCGGCCCGGTGCTGTTTCGATGGCGGAATTAATATCTACAGCAAAAGGTCGTATCGAGGTAATGGCCTGAGTTACATTGTCCGGGCCCAAACCTCCAGCAAGGATTAACGGTTTCCGCGGTCGCAGTTTCTCAACGAGTGACCAGTCAAAAATTTTTCCTGTTCCGCCTGCCTGCTTTTTATCATACGTGTCGAGCAGGAAGCCTGACACAACATCCTCATACTGCCACAGGTCCTCGGCAGAAAGCCCGGCATGAACCTGAAATGCCTTTATAACTCTGGTCTGAAAACGGCGACAGTAATCTGGGGATTCATTTCCATGCAACTGGATAACGGTCAAATTGCAATATTGTACGATTTCAGCCACATACTCTGCTTCATTATTGAGAAACACACCGACGGCATCGACAAATGGCGGAAGACCGGCAATGATGGTTTTGGCACGCTCCGGTTCAATGTATCTGGGACTCTTCTTAACAAAAATAAAGCCAAGAGCATCAACTCCTGCAGTTACTGCATGCTGAACTTCAGCCATATCGGTCATTCCGCAGATCTTGACCCTTGTTCTGAACGTCATCCGTACATCCTTTTACCTGTTAAAGAAGCTGCCTTCACAACAAACAAGGCAGACCATCATTTTCGGACAAAGGGAGCAGAAAACAAAGTCTTCACCTACCCATCAGTTCGCGCACAGCAAGCTGTTTTCCACCCACCCGCATAAGCGTTTCACCGACGAGTACCGCGGTAATTTCTGCTTCAGCCAGGCGCTTGATATCATCTATCGTACGGATACCGGACTCACTGACCACCGGAATTTGACCGGGAATCTGTCGCTTCAGCCGAAAGGTCGTTTCCAGATCCATGGAAAAGTCTTTCAAGTTACGATTGTTAACACCAATCAGCGAACTTCCGGCAACAAGTGCTTTTTCCAGCTCTTTTTCATCATGCACTTCAACCAGCGCGTCCATCTTGAGTTCGCGTACCTGATCGAGGAAATCACGAATCTGCTCCATCTCAAGGATGGCGGCTATAAGCAGCACGGCATCGGCACCAAATCTCTTCGCCTCGCGAATCTGTATCTCATGGATAATGAAATCCTTACGCAGAACAGGTAGACCAACAGCGGCACGGACCTGTGGAATAAACGAAAGGCTTCCCTGAAAAAATTTTTCATCGGTCAACACCGACATAGCCTGGGCACCGCCCGCCTCGTATTGCCGGGCGATACCCACAGGATTGAAATCAGCACAAATAACACCTTTGGAAGGAGACGCCTTTTTTGCCTCGGCAATCAGCGAGACCCCTGGGAAATCAACCAGCGCCCGCTCGAATCCCCGGGGTGGGGGAATTTCCTGTTGCGGTTCGTCAATACCACGAGCAAGAAGTTCCTGCACCTCAAGGCGTTTCTGCTCGACGATTGTATCAAGAATCACCTTTCCCTCCTGCTTCACGGCAGAACGCAACCAATGCCTCCAGCTTCGCCATGGCGGCTCCAGACGCAATTGTTTCACGCGCCAACGCAACACCGCTGGCCAGGTCAGGCACAAGACCCGCGGCCATCAGCCCCGCTGCGCTATTCATCAAAACCATATCCAGACAGGGACCAGGTTCTGCGCGAAGAACTGCGCGAAGTTGTTCCGCAGAGATGGCGGCAGTCTGTCCGCCTCTAATATCCGCCAGGGTAGCACGAGTCAAACCAAGCTCTTCCGGTGTTATGGTATAGCTCTTCACATTGCCATCAATGAGTTCGGCAACGTCCGTCCTCCCGGTTATGGTGATTTCGTCGATGTTTCCCTCTCCACAGACAACAAGGGCACGTTTCACATCAAACCTCTTGAGAACGTAAGCTATTTTTTCCACGAGATCCGAGGTATAAACTCCAAGCACATAGACATTGGCTTTAGCGGGGTTGGTCAGAGGACCCAGAACATTGAAAACCGTTCTGATACCGATTTCCCGCCGTGGGCCGATAGCATATTTCATCGCACCGTGAAGCATGGGAGCAAACATGAAACCGATTCCCACCGTCCGGACGCAATATCCTATTTTTTCCGCACTGAGATTCAGATCAACGCCAAGGGCTTCGAGCACATCCGCACTGCCGCAATGGCTTGAAACGGACCTGTTGCCATGTTTCGCTACTGGAACCCCTGCAGCGGCCAAAACGAATGATGAGGTTGTGGAAACATTGAAGGTTCCGGAAGCATCGCCTCCCGTGCCTACAATATCAACCAAGGTCTCCCCCTCGTCTGCTGCGTCCACAGGCGTCGCTTTGTCGCGCAT
>QKJV01000142.1 GCA_003249165.1 Desulfobulbaceae bacterium
CCCACTCCCAAACGGTTATCTATCCCCTGATTCGCCAGTTGGTCAGCCCTTTTGTTTTGCTCTCGGGGAATATGTTTTATGGTATAGTTTTTTAAATTTGCAAGCAGTTCCCGTACTTTCTTATAAAGAGGGAGGAGATCTGCACTTTTCACCTTGTATTGTCCCTGCACCTGGCGGACGATGAGCTGAGAGTCAAGAGAAACGAAGATGCTGTCGCAGTCGAGTTTCGTTGCCTCTGAAAGCCCCATGATCAGCGCCTTATATTCGGCGACATTGTTCGTACAGGAACCAAGGTAGATTCCCTGAGCGAGAAGCTCCTCTCCCTGCTCGTTGACAATGACAAATCCTGCTCCGGCATCGCCGGGATTACCGCGGGACGCCCCATCAGTAAAAAGAAAAAGGGCGTTTTGTTTCAGTTTTTTCCCTGTCTCGCTCTCGGAGAAGAGTGGCAAAGGGTTGCTCCTTTTTTCTATGCTGCGGGGAAGAAAACGTGCAGCTATACTTAATCCCTCTCTGATCTCGTGGGGAGAGAAAGAGGGAATGTGCTTGAGCAGAACATCGTCTGGCAAACGGCCCAGCGCATCGAGAATTTCCACCGCCGTGTGGCCCACAGGGCTATTCCTCCTGCGCCGGACTCTGGTGAAACATCATGCGCTGGCAGGTCGGGCAAGAAAGGAGTTGCTCTCCCCGGAGGACCTCATTGAACTGCTGTGCCGGGATGTTCATGAAGCAACCCTGGCAAACGCCATTGATAACTCCAGTTATAGCCAGGCCGTTTCGTTTGGCGAGCAACTGATCATAACGACGGCGCAGGTTGTCGGGTATTTTTTTTACCTGTTGTTCCCGGGTTTTTTCCAGTTTTTCCCTTTTTTCCTTCGTTTCCTGGGCCAGAAGAGCTATTTTTTCATCAACCTCAAGAAGAAGCTGTTCTTCGGCTTTGCAGACATTCTCTTGGTCGGAGACTTTTTTCTGCAGGGTTTCCACTTGCTCCATGAGCTGAACTATCTCTTCCTCGCGACGTTTGTTGTTCTTTTTGCTTTCCTCGATTTCCTTGAGCAGAGATTGATATTCGCGGTTTGTCTGGACATTCATCAACTTGGATTGGCGATCTTTAATGTGCGTTACTTCTGCTTCAATCTCGGCTTCGAGCTCCTTGCGGCGCTTTTCTGCATTTTCAATTGTCAGGCTGTGGCGGACGATTTTTTCTCTTTTTTCGGTTATGGATGTCTGTCTCTTATTGATATCAGCATGGCCCTTTGCCAGTTCGTCATCCAGCTTTTTAATTTGCAGGTCGATTTCCTGGAGTGCAATGAGTCGCGAGAGGTCTTCTTTCAATGTTATTCCTCATTCGGTTAAATTTTTGGTGTACATATAGTCTGAAATATGGAAACGCAGCGGGCTGTCTTGTATCTCGGACGCAAAGACAGGGGCTGGGTTGTTATTTTCGGCAAAAAAGGCCGCTATCCGTTCAAGAAGGGAATGTATGATGACATTTTCCGTCGGGAAATGTCCTGCATCAATGATACAGAATTTATTCTCTTCAGCCCATCGGGCAACGGAATGTTTAACTTCGGCTGTGATATAAATATCCACGCCTTCAAAAAAAGCATCAGAAGCAAAATCTGAACCACTGCCACCACAGACAGCAATTGATGAGACGATTTCGGGCAGGGGACCGGCAATGGTAAAGCCCTGAAGCCTGAGTTGCTCCGCAGCAAAGAGAAGAAAGTCTTCGCCCGACATGGGTTCAGGAAGAGAGCCGATTCTGCCAAACCCATGATCCCTTTCAGAACCGGAGGGCTTTAGGGGCCGGTTGACGTTGAGGCACAGAGCGTGCGCCAAGGCGGCGCTTACTCCTTCGCTGATGATGTCAAGATTGGTATGGCAGCTGACAACGGCAATGTTGTTGCAGAGAGCCTTTTGCAGAAACCGGCCGGAGGGTGTGGCAGTGTTAATGGCTTTTAAGGGGTGAAAGATGAGGGGGTGATGGGTAAGGATGGTGTTTGCTTTTTTCAGGATTGCTTCTTCCAGGATTTGCAGAGTGGGGTCAAGGGCTATCAGTAGTCCTGTTATTTCCTGGTCAGGGTTTCCGATCATGAGCCCGACATTGTCCCATGATTCGGCCAGCTCCCAAGGGGCAAATCGTCCCAGATATGCAAGAAAATCTTTCAGCTTAATTGGCGATACCATTTGTTACAGACTGTTCTGGCTGCATATTTTGCTGCAACCGTTCCCTCATGAAAAAAGGTGCAGCCAATTTAGGCTGCACCTTTTCAGTAAATCCGGCAGGGGTTTGCTTCAGTTGATTTCCCCTATAACGTAAATCTAAAAAAACAATGCGGTGGAACAAAATCCCTTGTTTTTCCTTTTTCGAGTGAGAATGGTGGGCCTACCTGGACTCGAACCAGGGACCGACCGGTTATGAGCCGGTGGCTCTAACCAACTGAGCTATAGGCCCTTGAGTTGATCAGAAAAATCTTGATATAATAGCAGCTGATCCCTATTTGTCAATAGCTGTTTACGTGTAAGATTTTTTTAACCTTCGTTTCCTTCCCAAGGGATAAGGCAAAAAAAAAGTTAAAATATCATAACGAGCAGAAAACACGTACAAAAAAAGGATATATCAGATGATAATAATCA
>QKJV01000143.1 GCA_003249165.1 Desulfobulbaceae bacterium
AAGTGCCTGAAAGGAGCATACCTCCAGTACTGAGATCCTGTATATTAAGCTTGCACTTTTTGGTGTTATACAGAAAAGTAGCCATGCTCCCCTCAGGAAGAGTGATGCGGTAATTTTGTCTTCGCTGAATAAAAAACAATTCGTTCGGAATTTTAAAATAGAGTGAGTCTGATGACGTGGCAAGTAATTCGCAACTGAAAAAGCTCCAGAGTTTTAATTGATTGCGAAAAATTACTTTTATTTTTGAGCGGGATGCCATCCAATCTCTCGGTTTATCGATGACAATTTTGTCGTGATCCACTTCGATAAGAACCGTTGCACAGGATTGATATCCGTTATGCATCAAGGTAACAAAAATTCTCTTTTCCCGGAGCCAGTTCAGTGTATTAATGATAATGGGCCCGGATCGGTTGTACTCAAAATCAGTACAGTCCATATCCCAACCGAATGGGGCAATGGAGATTTTTTTTTCTGAGGTCATAAGAATTATGTTACTGGTTGAAATAAATGAGAATATCATAGCAGATGGAGGAATTGTAATCCATGGAAAGATCCATTGATGCAGAAAAATTCGATCCGGCGGCGATCTGTTTCGGCCTGGATAGAGAAACTGACGAGGTGTCCCTGTATGCTTTTCTCCGGATGTTTACGACCCCTGTCATGTTGAATTCGCTTATTCCCCGTTTATCATCAGATGATATTGACTTAACTGTTAACTTCCTGACAGGATTAATGAAGAAGTATTTGCGGGAAGATGAGTATCATCGTCTTTTTTTGCAAGAGGAGTAGCCGTGCATCCCCCTATCATGAAAGATCTCCGTTCCTATCTTAATGTCTTGCGTAACGAGTCTGATCTGCTTGAAATTAATGTTGAAGTTGACCCCTATTTGGAAATAGCGGAAATCCATCGGCGGGTAATTGCTCAAGGTGGACCGGCCTTGCTGTTTAATAAAGTGAAAGGTAGCCGATTCCCTATTGCAACTAACCTGTTTGGTACGGGAAAACGGATGGAAATAGCATTCGGGCATCGGGCCCAGCAGTTTGTCAGTGATCTTGTGCGGGCTGTGGAGAGGCTTATGCCGCCGACTTTCGGCAAATTGTGGTCCATGCGGGGTCTTGTCCCCCAGGCATTGCGGATAGGGACCAGGATAGTAAGTAATGGCCCTATTTTAGATAATTGTATGCGGCCGCCCAGATTGACTGAGTTGCCAATGCTTACATCCTGGAAAACGGATGGGGGGGCCTTTGTGACGTTACCACTGGTGTATACCGAGCACCCGGGAGGGAGGGGACATAATCTGGGTATGTATCGCATCCAGCGTTATGACGATGAGACAACCGGCATACACTGGCAGATCCATAAAGGAGGGGGATATCACTATAATGAAGCGGAAGCAAGAAATGAAAGTTTGCCGATGACTTTGTTCATTGGAGGTCCTCCTGCCCTTATCATGGCCGCGATTGCTCCCCTTCCGGAAAACCTTCCCGAATTGATGCTCGCTTCCTTGCTGCTTGGTGAGAAGTTGCCTATGGTTAAAGATCCGGCCGGTGGACATAATCTGGTGGCAAATGTAGAGTTTGCCGCCAAAGGAGTTGTTCCCCCTTTTATGCGTCGCCCGGAGGGGCCTTTCGGGGACCATTACGGCTATAATTCACTTACACACGATTATCCGGTCTTCCAGGTTGACCGTCTCTATCATCGGAATGACGCAATTTATCCCGCTACAGTTGTCGGGCGGCCTAAGCAGGAAGATTTTTATATAGGCGATTTTCTTCAGGAGCTTCTCTCTCCTCTTTTCCCCATGGTGATGAGTGGTGTAAAAAGACTCAAAACTTACGGCGAAGCTGGTTTTCATTGTCTCGCTGCCGCCCGAGTGACAGACCGTTATCCGCGGGAAGCGTTTGCATCCGGCTTGCGAATTTTGGGAGAAGGGCAGCTTTCTTTAACAAAATTTCTCATCATAACGGATGGTGATATTGATATAGATAATTTTTCAACCCTGTGGGTGCATGTTCTCGAGCGAGTTAACTGGCAACAGGATCTCTTTGTGTTTGCGAATGTGTCCCAGGATACTCTCGACTATACTGGTCCATCGGTTAATAATGGTTCTAAGGCGTTGCTCATGGGACTCGGTCGAGAAGCTAAAAATGTGCTCCCCCAAACTTTTCATGGTGAACTGCCTGCCGGTGGCAGAGCCGCCAAGGCATATTTACCTGGGACTCTCGTCGTTGAGTGTTCTGAATATAATGCGGATAAAAGTTTGCCTGAAAGATTCGCTGCAGAAGCGGTTTTTTCCGAATGGCCTGTTGTACTCCTTGTGGATAATTTAAAGGAAGCGACCGTCAGTATGCAGGAGTTTGTCTGGACTTTTTTTACACGTTTTGAGCCCGCAGCTGACATTTATTCCAGGAGCCAGACTATCCAACGGTATCATGTCGGGTTGACTCCGCCAATAATCTTTGATTGCCGTATGAAACCCTGGTATCCACATGTGCTTGAGGTTGATCCAGATACTGAAAAACTTGTGAATAAAAAAATTGACTCACTGTTACCAAGCAATCTGCGCTGATGTTATTTTAAAACTAATTTTCTTAATACTTAATTGGTTGTTTACCGAAAGATTAAAAAAAAGATTCATCATCTTTAAGGCCGCGTTCTTTTATTAAAGTTTAATTTTTTTTTGACGATATAGTAAATTGAAGTTATTTTAGTAATATATATAATAATCAATTGGGCATCATGGACAAATCCTGCGTGGAGGGATGACATGAAGATCACTAATCTTCAGGGCTCACAAAATATAGGTCAGTCTGAACAGAAAAGAGCAAAAAATGTGTCTGGGGCTGATTTTAAGGATTTGCTTGACGCAGAATTGCTCTCTGTTTCTTCCTCATCGAAGCTGGAGCACACTTCGGGAGTTTCTCCAGTTGGACAATTAGCTGCAGGTTTACGCATTGAAAGTCTTTCGGTTGCCGAAGCGACTATAGACAGTTTGGAATCTTTTGGTTCTGCTTTGAATAATTTAGAGCTGCCTACAGAAGATCTTGAACCTTATATTACAGCCCTGGAGGAAGAAACTGGTTCAATACTTGATCTGAAAGATAAGCTTCCCGCAGAAGATCCACTTGCCAAGTTGCTTGATCGAGTCGCTACTGTATCATACATTGAGGTCGCGAAGTATAGGAGAGGAGATTATCAGTAGTCTCCAGTCTTTTTCGTTTCATAGACTACCAAATAAATGAATGAAAGAACGCCTGCAGAAAATACTTGCCCGTGCTGGGGCTGGTTCCAGGCGTGGAGTTGAACAGTATATCCTAGACGGAAGAGTTTCGGTCGACGGCAGAGTTGTGTCGGATATGGGAATCAAGCTCGATCCCGTTGATCATGAGATCTGTCTGGACGGTAAACCAGTCCTTTCCCCTGAAGAAAAAATCTATATTCTGCTTAATAAACCGGTTGGTTACGTGACCACGTTAAGCGACCCGCAAGGCCGACGGATTGTTTCCTCGCTTCTTGTTGGTATCAAACAACGTGTTTTTCCGGTGGGCAGATTGGACCTCGATACGGAGGGCGCCCTGTTGCTGACAAACGATGGTGATTTGGCGCAGCGTATATTACATCCGAGTTTCGAAGTTACTAAAACCTATGAGGCTAAAGTCCTTGGGTGTCCCTTGCCTGAGAGCTTGGAGAGGTTAGCTTCGGGTATTGAGATGGAAGGACGGCGTACTTCACCGGCTAGCTTAAGAATTCTGCGCGCTTCTTCACGTTTTTCCGTTATAGAAATTACTATTCATGAAGGAAGAAAACGCCAGGTTAGAAAGATGTTTGCTGCTATCGGGCATCGCGTAATTGCCCTGAAGCGGACAGCTTATGGAAAATTAAAATTGGGGAATCTTCCTTCTGGGAAATTCAGGATACTGAACAAAAAGGATATCGAAAAAATCTTCGCTCCTAAATAAGTTGAATGTTCTTTCGAAGAAGATTTTTTTTGCAAAATGCCTTTACATTGATTCGGTTATCTGTATAAGATATTTTTGTGAATGTAGAAAATTGAAGCAATGTCAGGAAGTTAGATGCTTACTTGCCGCAGCTCGGTCTACTATTTACATATTTCAATGCTATAATAAATTACCTAGCCCGTTACATATATAAACTGATTGTGTAACATTTTTTGTAACTGATACGTTCGGGAGACCAGGATGAACAAATCAGAATTAATCGAGGCCATCGCCCTACAGGAAAATTTGCCTCATAGAGAAGCCAGCTCAATTACCAACACTATTCTGGAAACCATGATTGAGACGCTCGCATCCGGTGAAAGTATTGAGATCAGAGGCTTTGGCAGCTTTGTCATAAAGGAATATGAATCCTATCAAGGGCGCAATCCAAAGACAGGAGAGAAAATTGAGGTACCTCCGAAAAAGCTCCCTTTTTTCAAAGTTGGTAAAGAATTAAAAGAGCGAGTTAATCAAAGCAGCTGATTCCGGGGAAGACTCTGCCGCTATATTTCCGGTTCCTTCCTTCTTTCGATCCGAATTTTGAAGGAACCGGAAAGTACAACGCAATATTAACTAATCTCGCCTACCAGATCATAAGGATGCGCTTCCGTTATTTTTACCGGAACGATATCACCTGCTGCGCATTGCCCATCTGTTATATAAACACAACCATCTATTTCCGGAGCTTGAAACATCGCCCTTCCTTCAAGAAGAAGATCTGTTTCACTGCTGTATCCTTCGACCAGCACAGGAATAGTTTTACCGACAAATTCTTTGTTTTTAGCAAGTGAAATTTGGGATTGTAAATTCATCAGATAATCATACCGTTCCTGTTTTACATTTTCAGGACACTGATCAGGAAAAAACTCAGCAGCACATCCTTCCTCGTTTGAATATGTAAAAATCCCGACATTGCTCAATTTATAGGTTTTGAGAAAAAGGGCGACCTCCTCAATATCTCGGTCTGTTTCGCCTGGAAACCCAACGATAAATGTTGTCCTTATAGCAGCATCAGGAATTTTGTTTAGGATACGCTCGACAAGATTGTGAGCCTCTTTCGCGGTAAAGGGACGATTCATTTGTTTAAGAATTTTGCTGCTTATATGTTGTAAAGGAATATCAAGATAGTTAAGGAGGCGACGCTCTTCAGCCATGAGTGCCAAGAGGTCATCGCTGATTCGATTAGGATAGAGATAAAGCAGACGAAGCCACTGGACGGTGCATGCAGAGAGTATTTTTTTTATTAAAGTATAGAGATTAGTATTTCTCTGTCCAAGGTCAATGCCGTATGATGTTACATCTTGTCCAATAAGTGTTAATTCTTTTACCCCGTTTTTGCATAATCTATCAGCCTCTCTCGCCAGATCATCAATGTGGCGACTTCGTAAAGGCCCTCTTATAGATGGAATCAGGCAATAGGAGCATCGGTTGGAACACCCCTCGGAAATTTTGAGATATGCACGATGCGAGGGGGTGGAAACTTTTCTTGCTGCCCGTGAATCCATCAGATATCTCTTCTCAGGAAGAATTATTTTGTTTCTTTGTTCGCCAACTGATAGTTGATCAACGAGCCTGGCAATCTCACTGCAGCCATCTACGCCAACAAAGAGGTCTACTTCAGGCAGCTCCTTGATAAGTTCATGCTTGTACCTTTGAACCATGCATCCACAAACAACAAGCCTTGTACCCGGTTTTTGCAATTTAACCTGACCCAAAAGGATTATCTGTTCTATTGCCTCCTCAACTGCTGACTGGATAAAACCGCAGGTGTTTATCAATAAAAGATCTGCCTCTTCCGGATAATGGCATATCGTGTAATCAACTGTAGAAAGTTGCGCGAGAATAATTTCTGAATCAACAAGATTTTTTGGGCAGCCCAAACTTACTAAATAAAGATTTTTTGCCATAATTAATTAACGTTTTAAGCGTCGCAATAGTTTGTAGTTTATAACTAATAAAATGAAATTTTGTGAGAGCTGTGTAACTGTAAGAGTTCGAAAATTACGGATAGTTTCTTATTGAAAAAAAATAGAGTTTTTTCCCAATGCAATTGCGATTTATTCCTTAGCAGATGATAGAAGAGGCGAATTCAGACAGACAAGCAAATACTTTACGGCTCTTTTTGTGAAAAGATTTATGAGTAAATACAGAATGCCATTTCTCATGGTATAATTCATCTGAAACGAGCATCGCTGAGGTCAGCGTGATGCCACGGAAAGACGCAACAGTACATAAAGCAGAAAATTCCATGTCTGCAGCCATTACCCCTTGTTGGCCATAAGTTTCAATTTTATTCCTCGTTTCACGATAAGGAGCATCAGTTGTCCAGATTGGCCCTTCTTTGACCGGGTATCCTTTTTTCTGGAGAAATTCCCGCAACTGTTTCCGAATAGTTGGATCCGATGCCGCCGGTTTTTCCAGTGGGTAGTGTTTTGATGTTCCTTCTTCGCTGATAGACCATGTCGGGAGAAATATATCTTGCATACATAGCTGGGGGACTAGCGATCCACACCATCCATAGACAATAATATTCCTGCATCCAAGTGCAATAAGTTTTTCAAGTACAATGACTGCAGCTGGAGAGCCTAATGCCGGCCCCGCCCAAAATATACTATTATATTCCGGAATTTCGAAAAGATTGCTGTTGAAGAGCGGGTGTTGTTGTGCCTTGAGTTTTCTCGCTAAACTGGTAATGCTTCTGGTGTCTCCTGGATTGACAAATAAGAGAGCAGGTTTTGAAATGATGACTTCTTGAGTGAGACGGCTAGGATTGAGAATACAATCGGACATGGATATTAGAATAAAAAAAGACCGCAGACGTATCTGCGGTCTTTTAAAAAACTGACAACCTGCTTATTCGAAATTAACCGAGCAGCGGGTTTGCGTAGAGAAGGATCAGAGCGATAACCAGACCATAAATGGTCAGAGACTCGATAAGAGCAAGACCAAGAATCATGGTAACGGTGATTTTACCGGAAACTTCAGGATTACGTGCAACACCTGTACATGCGTTACCAGCGGCGGTACCCATACCGATACCACAACCACAAGCTGCAACGCCAACTGCTACTGCTGCTGCAAGACATACGAGCGCAAGGTTAACACCGCCCAGCTGAATGTATTTTGCCAACGGACCACCTTCTGCAGCCAGAGCGGCGTTTGCTACACCCAAGACGCCACCAATTACCATCAATGTTACGAGAGCCTTTTTCATTTTACTTCCTCCTTAAAGAAACGTTATTATTTTGGCCTTCTTTTACAAAGAACTTATCTGTTGATTAATGTGCGTGCTCCATGGCACCCTGACAGTAGAGAATCGAAAGCAGTACGAAAACCATGGTCTGAACAACGGAAACCAGTACACCAAGGCAGAGAATAGGCAGCGGTCCGAAAAAAGCTCCATACAACATGAAGAGAATTGCAAGCAGTGTCTCTTTTGCCATGATGTTACCGAAAAGCCTGATGGAGAGTGAAAGGATACGAGCCAGGTTACTGATTAATTCGATGGGCAGCATCAGAGGGATGAGCGCTACCATCGGACCGGTAAAATGGTTGATATACTTAATACCATGGTGTTTGAGACCAAGAATGTGGTGAGTTACCCACACAATCAGAGTCATTCCAAGAGTAATATTAAGATTTGAGGTGGGGGACATGAAACCAGGCATAAGACCCATAAGGTTGGCGATCAGGATATAAAAAGCAAAAGTTGCTATCATCGGAAACATCATGGAAGCCCGTTCCGCACCCATCTGATCTGCCATGTAGCTCTCAATTCCGCCTACGCATACTTCCCAGAAATTCTGTTTTCCGTTCGGAATGAGTTCCATCTTCCCCAGTGTAAGCTTTGGCGTGATTATAAGAATCGCCATTGCAAGCCAGGTATAGGTCAGATGCGGGGACACGAGTTTGGCGAGCAGGGTTTCGCCGACCAGTGTATGGGGAACTGGGAGCCCCAGCGCCTGCAGAATCACTGAAATAAACAGTATCGGATGTTCCATGATTTTCTCCTAAGCCTCTTTGGCTGTGAAATAAAACTTTCGAACTACGCTCGCCATGGTAAGGCCAATGCTGACAACAACCACGGACAAGCCCATTAATAACCCTAATGGATGAACTATATGTTTACTTACCAGAATATACAGAACCAAAGCAAGCGCCGTAAGTCTGGCATAATATTTAAAATAAAATTTTACTTTAGCGCGTTGTACCTTGCCGCTGAGCAATAACCTTCCCTGGAGGAAATCTTTCAGATCTTTCTTGAGAAAGAAATAACTGATATTTGCTACCAAACCACCTATAAGAACACTTTTTGCCATGATCCCCGGATAAAATATCCAAGCCAACACAGAAAATGTTATTGCTAGTAGCCAGTTTAGTATTCCCACCCGATGGATTGGAAACTCATCCTGGCTCCTGTCTGGAATGCTATTCATTAAAGATCCTTGCGTTTAGATATCTGATAGAGGTTTTTAAAACCTGCGACGATACCAAATGCTAAAAATATTAATGTCAGATATGGACTAGTTTTCCCGTTAAATACTTTTTGATCCAGATAATAGCCAATTCCAAGCCCGATAAATATACTGGAGCACATATGAAGCCCGATGGTGCCGAAGACACTCATCACCTTCATCCATTCTTTACGGTTTCCAGCCATCTCAGTTTCCCTGATAAGCCCAAAGCCAGCTTGAATCTGCAATTATCACGGTTTTGGACCAAAGTCAACGATTTTCAAATTAATTTTGTATTTTTTTGAATGACCATTCAGTCATTTCAAGGGTTTTTGCCAAGTCTTCCGGGCTATGCGCCGCTGAGAGAAACATGGCTTCAAACTGTGAAGGGGCAAGGTAAATTCCTTGTTCCAGCATTTCACGATAAAATTTTGCGTACTTTTGCGCATCAGCCGTCATTGCCGCATTGAAATCAGCTATAGGGCCTTTACCAAAAAATAAGGTCATAACAGACCCCTGCCTGTTGAGTGTTACCTCACCGAAATATTTGTCGGCTAGTTCTTGCAGATTATTTGCAAATCCGGCGGATTTTTGCTCGAGATCTTCATAAAAACCGGGGTTCTTAAGTATCTTCAAAGTTGCAATCCCGGCAGACATGGCAAGGGGGTTACCTGATAAGGTTCCCGCCTGGTAAACGGGGCCAAGTGGAGCGATCAGAGACATAATTTCCTTTTTGCCCCCGTAAGCACCTACAGGTAGTCCGCCACCGATAATCTTGCCCAGACAGGTAAGGTCTGGCAAGATACCAAACTTCTGCTGTGCTCCTCCATAACTGACCCTGAAACCGGTAATTACTTCGTCAAAGATCAATACAATTCCTAGTTCACTGGTGAGAGCTCTGAGTTTTTCAAGAAATCCCTTGGCTGGCAGAACAACGCCCATATTGCCCGCCACAGGTTCGACAATAACACAGGCAATATCAAGTGATTCGTCGCGAAGAGTTTTTTCAAGGATGTCTTCGTTGTTATAAGGAATGGAGATGGTGTTCCGGACGATGTCCTCAGGAACACCTGGACTGCCTGGAATTCCAAGGGTAATTATGCCGGAACCTGCCTTAACCAGAAATGAATCGGCGTGACCGTGGTAACAGCCATCAAATTTGATAATCATTTTCCTGCCGGTATAGCCCCTGGCAAGACGTACAGCACTCATGGTTGCTTCTGTGCCAGAGTTTACAAACCGCACCATGTCAATGGAAGGGACGGCTTCTGTCACCAACTCGGCCAACTCAACTTCCAGGGGGCAGGGGGCGCCAAAGCTCGTTCCATTGGCCATGGCGTTTTGGATTGCTTCGATAACAGCAGGATGATTATGTCCCAGAATCATAGGCCCCCATGAGCAGACGAAATCAATGTATTCATTCCCGTCGGCATCATAAATTTTTGCTCCTGAAGCGCGTTTGATGAATCTTGGGTCGCAGCCTACAGATTTGCAGGCCCTAACGGGGCTGTTAACACCACCGGGAATATAGCGCTGTGCTTGAGCAAACAAGGAATCTGATGTCGATGTATTCATGGGTTCTCCTCACCAAACGTATCCTGATTTATTGCTTGAGCAACAAATGGAAGCGGAGTGTCGCGCAGAATTTTACATTCACACTATTCATTATTAAATGTAAGCCCCGGAAAGCAAATATTTTGCTGTCGGGAGCGAGAGGCTGATTTGCCAGTGGGAGGCACTATAGCACGCTTGCACCCGGCATGTCAAAGTGTAAAGGTGTGAACTTTTACAGTGCTTGCAGAGTTTTGAATTGCCATATATAGTGAGTAATTATGAAAAAGTGGAAATGCCGAATTATTGGAGGAATTTTTTGTCTCCTTTTGAGTGGTTGTACCTCCATCATTGTCGGAACGATGATAGAGCCTACCGTTGACAACCTCCAAAAGCAAAAGGATTTGCAGCTTGTCTGCGATGGTGCTCCTGCTTATCTGCTCATGATCGACAGCATGCTGGCCGAAACTCATGATAACGAAAAATTACTGTTGATTGCGACTCAGTCCTATAGCTCCTATGCGACAGTCCTTGCCGTTTGTGATAGGCCTGATAGGGCTGCACAATTAAGTGAAAAGGCAAAAGATTACGGACTGGCGTTGTTGGCTGATTGCCTGCATATTCCCGCGGAGAGTGACTTTACCTCTGAAGCTTTAGAAAGGGCTTTAGCCTCCTGCTCCCGCCGCGATGTACCATCTCTTTTCTGGGGTGGATATGGCTGGGCCTTGTGGTTGAAGAATCAGGCCGGCTCTCCTTCATCATTGGCAGCTTTGCCGAAAGTCGAGGCGATCATGAAGAGAGTTCTGCTGCTTGATGAAGGATATAATTATGGGGCCGCCCATCTATTTCTTGGTTCCTATTATGCGTCTATTCCAGCAATGCTAGGTGGTAAACCGGAAGAGGGGAAGAGGCATTTTACGAGGGCGTTGGAACTTGCCGATCGACAGTTTCTTCCTGCTCAGGTGGCATTTGCCGAAACCTATGCAAGAACGATTTTCGACGGGGAGCTTTTTGCGCAGTTGTTGCGAGAGGTTGTCGCTTTCCCGCTTGAGAAAAGCCCTGATTGTATATTGGCTAATCAGGTTGCCAAGAAAAAGGCAGAAAGACTGCTGGCTGATATGGACAATTATTTTTGAACTCAACTATGAAACTTGCTCCGTTCCACGTATAACGAACGGATTTGAGAGCATTTCAACATTTATAAAAAAACTGCCGATATCCCGTAACAATATACACTGGAGTTTTCGTATGTCCCGTTTTCCTGGAATCTTTCTTGTCGCGACACTACTTTTTGCTTTTTTGTGCGTTCCTCCTGATGCATCAGCCGGCCCTAAATATCTTTTCAAAATTGGTTCCCTTGCTCCAGAGGGAAGTGTCTGGATAAAACGATTTCGGGAGTTTGCCCAGGAGGTCGAGGAAAAAAGTAACGGGGAGATTGCATTCAAGATTTATCCAGGTGGCGTTATGGGTGATGATCTGGCCATGTATCGTAAAATGCGGGTTGGGCAACTTAATGGTGGCGGCTTTACTATGACCGGTATCGCTTCAGTGGTCCCCGACTTTCGTGTTATGGGAATTCCATTTCTGTTGCATTCCTATGAAGAGGTGGATCTGCTCAAAAAAGGTCTTTATAATTATTTTAGCAAGGCTTTTGCGGAAACAGGTCTCGAGTTGATCGCGCTGACCGAAGTTGGTTTTATATACCCCATGTCCACAGCGCCTATAACTTCTGTCAATGACTTAAAGAAAAGTGCATGTTGGACGCCTGACAACGATCCGCTCAGTGCCGGGTTCCTCGAAACTCTTGGTGTAACTCCTATTCCCCTTTCCATCCCGGATGTCCTGACTTCTTTTCAGACCGGCTTGGTCAATACAGCGTTTAACTCTTTTTATGGATCCATTGTGCTGCAATGGTACACCAAGGCCAATTATATTACTGATATGCCTTTTGGTTACGCATATGGCGCGTTTCTGCTGGACCGCAAACAATTTTCCAGCCTCCCAAAGGAATATGGTGAGCTGCTTAAAAGTTCAGCGGAGACTCATTTCGGCATTTTGCTGGAAGATACACGGAAAAGTAATGAAGAGGCAAGGCGTGTTCTCCAAGACAATGGAGTTACTCTGGTAAAAATTGATCAGAACGATCTGGCTTCACTCGAAAAAGTGCGTGATAAAACGGTGGCAAGGGTGAAAGGAAAGGCTTTTTCAAATGAGATTTATGACGAAATGATGCGCCTGCTTGTCGAATATCGCAGTCGATAAAATATGGCTTTTTCGTGGGTAATTTTTGATGCTAGCTGACTAATGAACACTTTCTGCAAAAGGGTAGGCTGGTTGCTCCATTTCCTGCAACAGCTTGAGGATGTTTTTCTCTGCCTGCTGTTGATCTCTATGATTTTACTGGCATCGGTACAGATTATTCTGCGGAGTTTTTTTTCCGGGGGATTGCTGTGGGCAGATCCTCTCCTCCGCTATATGGTGTTGTGGTCCGGCATGTTCGGCGCGGCAGTTGCTACCCGGACCGGCAAGCATATAGCTTTGGATGTTGTTTCCTATTTGGTGCCGGCTAACAGGAAAGCATGGCTGCATCTGCTGATACATGTTTTTTCTGTGTTTGTCTCCGCGGCCCTTACATGGGCCGCAATATCTTTTGTCCGCAATGAAGCAGAATTCGGGGGCACTTCACTGCTTTCCATTCCCTCATGGGGTTGGAATCTTGTTTTTCCCCTAGCATTTGCCCTTATTACATTTCGATTTTGCCTGGCAGTAGTGGAAGATATTTTTGAAGTAGCTGGAAAATCAATGCAAAACGCATCATAAAGGCGCAGCGGCAGTGACACTCTGTAAGTATTTTACCCTCTTCATGGCGCTTCTTGGAACGCCGCTTTTTATCATAATTTCTGCTTTTGCTTTACTTTCTTTTTACAGCGTCGGTATTGATGTCTCCGTTGTCATTATTGAAATGTCCCGTCTGGCGGATACTCCGCTGCTTGTCTCGCTCCCTCTGTTTATTTTTGCCGGAACACTTCTTTCCGAAAGTGGCACGCCCCACAGAATGCTCAATCTTTCACGTCTGCTGCTTGGCTGGATGCCTGGTGGATTGGCCGTTGTCTCTCTGATTGTCTGTGCAGTTTTTACTGCTTTCACTGGTGCCTCTGGAGTAACGATTTTCGCACTTGGCGGCCTTCTTTTTCCCGCTCTCCTTAAAGATCGGTATTCCGAGAAATTTTCCCTGGGACTCATCACTTCCTCAGGGAGTCTGGGGTTGCTGTTTCCACCAAGTCTGCCTTTGATTCTTTATGGAGTCATTGCCGAGGAGAGGATAGATCAGCTTTTTCTTGCCGGTATAGTCCCTGGTGTGGTTATGCTGATTCTTCTCGTTGGATTTAGTGTTAGTAAGAGTCCGAAAAAAGATCGGGATAGGGTGTCTCCATCCCGGGGGGAGATAATTGCGGGTTTACGGGAAGCCGCCTGGGAGCTCCCTTTGCCGGTTATTGTATTAGGCGGCATCTATGGAGGTTTTTTGGTGCCCGGTGAGGCTGCTGCGGTAACTGCTTTTTACGTTCTTGTGGTTGAAGTGATGGTTTACCGTGATATCGAGTTTTCCCGCCTTCCGGCAATCATGGTGCAGAGCATGATGTTTTTTGGTGGTATTCTGGTTATATTAGCGGCTTCCATGGCATCAACAAACTTTCTGGTTGATCGGGAAGTCCCGATGCGTCTTTTTGAGATTATCCGTCATTATATCAGCAGTAAATATACATTCCTGCTGCTTTTGAATCTTTTTCTGTTGATTGTCGGTTCCATGCTCGACATCTTTTCCGCTTTGATTCTGGTTGTTCCCCTCATTGTCCCGGTTGCAGAGGGTTATGGCATTAATCTCATCCACCTGGGGATAGTTTTCCTGACCAATCTCCAGATCGGCTATTGCACACCCCCTGTGGGGCTTAATCTTTTTCTGGCCAGTTATCGATTTGAGAAGCCGGTTGTCGAACTCTATACCGCTACATTGCCTTTCCTCGCTTTACAGATGGCAAGCCTTGTTCTCATCACCTACGTCCCTTTTCTCAGTCTTTTTCTTGTTAATCTGTTAGGATGAGGAGGAATTGATTGGTTGCCGGATTTTCCTCTTCACGACACTGAATCCACATGAAAAAAAAGATCAAAAAAAAGTTTAAAAAAGGGACTGGAGTTCTTCTCCAGTTGACCAGTGATGACTTTCTTTTTGGCGATGAAGCATTAAGAAATGAAAGCAGGTCTTTTGCCGAACTCTTTGATCCTTCCTCTTTTGACAGTGAAATTGACAGATTTTTGCAAAAACGAAAGGCCAGCAGGGTTTCTGCAAAAATCATTTATCCCCCTCCCCAGGAAAGTTTAGACCTCCATGGTTTGAACAGTGACGAGGCTGAGCAGCGAGTTGAGAATTTTCTTCTGACAGCCTGGAAAAAAGGATTAAGGACAGTGAGGATAATTACCGGCAAAGGAATTCATTCCGAAGGTGATCCGGTATTGCGAAACCTGATGGATCAGCTGTCCCGAGCTCTTAAATCCCGGGGGAAAATTAGAAATTTTGCATGGGAGAATGGGCAGAGGGAAAAAAGCGGGGCGGTTATACTTTATTTGTAATAATTTTGGAGTTGTTGGCGAATTTTTTTGATGACTTCCATGTCCGGGCAAAATGGCGGCGAGGGTGGACTCTGCGGCAATGGTATGAGGTTGCTGAGGGAAAAGGGAGTGTGCGCGATGTTAAGATTATATGCATGTATCATGAGCGGTTCCAAATTAACTGCGTCGGCGATGTTGTAAGCAAGGAGGGTTTTTAGTGCCCGTTTGTTCTTCCGTTCGATAAAGTCCCTCCAGAGAAGCACTGCCCAGAATCCGTCAACTCCGTTGAGTTCCTGCCTGTCGATTCCCAGTTGTTTTTCACAGCCTTTAAGCCCCCCCTTATAGCCGAGTTTTGCCAGGATAAAACGGAGATCAATATGAACTTGTCTAATGCGCGTATGCAAATATGATTCAATGATCGGGATGTCAAAATTTTTGCCGTTATAGGTGACAATAACCTCATAACGTTTAATATCTTGCACGAATTGTTCAAGATTATCCCCCTGAACATACGTATAAATAGCATGACCGTCATAAAGTGCGATAGTGGTAATTTCGCATTGGGAGGGAGGCATTCCGTTGGTTTCAATGTCCAGAAAAGCTGTTTTATTGCGGAAATGGGGAAAGAGCCGCCAGATTTGAACCGGTGGCAGAAGTGACGCATAAAATGAGGCCGAATCGTTTTGCTGATCTTGATAATAATCGAGGTAAAAAGAGACACGCCTGATCGTTGCTTGGGGCAAGTTGGATGGCAAGGGTGGCTTCCATTGGGGCCAGGTGTGAATACCGGCATGCCAGATCTTTTTTTCGGTTTTTTCTCCAATTCCAGGTATATGAATGAAAGTGTTATGCAGCATGTCGTGGAAAAATGCAAAACGGGAAATAAAAAAAGCCCGAGACAAATAAATTATCCCGGGCCCATGCCGATCGGCAGAGATATGGAGCTTATTCTGCCGAAGTAATTAAAAAACAGACGGAATTAAAGCTCGAACAGCATTTCGCTGTATACCGGTACTGGCCAGAGATCATCCGGCATCAACGTTTCTATGGCATCGATATCTGCACGCAGGTCGTTGAGGGTTACCTTTACTTTATCGCGATAGGCAAGCGCTTGTTTGTCGACCTTTTCGATAGCCTGGGATTTAGCTGTTTCATCTTCCAGTTTTTTCAGCTTTTTATTAGCAGATGTAAGCAGTCCGCCAATGCTATCCAGGAGTTCTTTTTGAACGGTTGCAGATTTGCCGACAACGCTGATTGAACTGCCCAGTTCTGTCATATAGCGAATGGCTGCAGGAATGTAGAGTCTTCGTACCATCTGGATAGCTGTCTGTGCTTCAATGTTAAGCTGTTTTGAGTACTGTTCAGTATAAATATCGTAGCGGGAATGCAATTCTTCCTTGCTGAGAACATTGTACTTGGCGAAAAGTTTGATGGCCTTAGGAGTAACAAAGGACTTCAATGCATCAACAGTGGTCTTGACATTGGGAAGACCTCTTTTTTCTGCTTCCTTCTCCCATTCCGGGCTATAGTTATTGCCGTTAAAAATAATTCTTCCGTGATCTTTAAGGGTATCCTGGAGGATTTTGAGGATCTCAGCATTGACATCGGCAGCTTTTTCAAGGCGGGTGGCGATTTCATCAAGTGACTCGGCAGCAATGGTGTTCAATGCCACGTTCGGACCGGCAATAGACTGAGAGGAACCAACCATACGAAATTCGAATTTGTTGCCGGTAAAAGCAAATGGTGAGGTTCTGTTTCTGTCGGTGTTGTCTTTAGGAAGTTCGGGAAGAGAATCAACACCGATTTTCAGGAAAGTATCACCTTTTTTCACCGTTTTTTCTCCTTTTGACACATTGAGGAGAACTTCGGTGAGCTCTTCACCAAGGAATACTGAAATAATAGCCGGAGGCGCTTCGTTCGCACCAAGACGGTGATCATTCCCGGAGCTGCCGCATGTAGCCCGCATAATATCGGCGTGGGT
Organism: Desulfobulbaceae bacterium; assembly: GCA_003249165.1. Classification (GTDB taxonomy): domain Bacteria; phylum Desulfobacterota; class Desulfobulbia; order Desulfobulbales; family SURF-16; genus SURF-16. The sequence goes on from QKJV01000143.1 coordinate 16,591, forward strand.
ATTGACGGCTTTCAACAGGGCGCAGACAAAAACGAGGAATTGAGCATTATCTTCGGGGGTTACACCCGGATCCAGCAGATTGATGCCGTCGTCGGTGCTCAACGACCAGTTGTTGTGCTTGCCCGAGCCGTTAACCCCTGCATAGGGTTTCTCGTGCAGCAGGCATACCATGCCGTGTCTCAATGCGACTTTCTGCATAGTTTCCATAACCAATTGGTTGTGGTCGGTTGCAATATTGGTGGTAGCAAAAACAGGAGCCATCTCGTACTGAGCAGGGGCAACTTCATTGTGTTTGGTTTTGGAGGTAATGCCCATTTTCCACAGTTCGACGTCGAGATCACGCATGTATGCGGAAACACGATCCTTAATAGAGCCGAAATACTGATCTTCCAATTCCTGGCCTTTGGGAGCAGGGGCACCGAAAAGGGTCCTGCCGCAGGCTATAAGGTCAAGGCGGTTAAGATAAAATTCTTTCTCAATCAGAAAATATTCCTGCTCGGAGCCGACGGTGGAGGTGACTCTTGAAGAAGTAGCGTTGCCGAGAGCTTTGAGAACACGGAGCGCCTGGGCAGATACGGCGTTCATTGAACGAAGGAGAGGGGTTTTTTTGTCAAGCGCTTCACCTTTGTAAGAGCAGAAAGCTGTCGGAATACACAGGGTGACGTTTCCTGCTGCATCTTCTTTCAAGAAAGCGGGAGAAGTGCAATCCCATGCCGTATAGCCACGGGCTTCAAAAGTAGCACGAAGTCCGCCGCTTGGAAAGGATGACGCATCCGGTTCACCCTGAATGAGCTGCTTGCCGGAAAATTCCATGATAACGCTTCCATCTTCAGTCGGTGCGATAAAGGAATCATGTTTTTCAGCTGTTGAGCCAGTCAACGGTTGGAACCAGTGGGTATAATGGGTGGCACCTTTTTCGATTGCCCAGTCTTTCATTGCATTGGCGACTACGGCTGCTAATTCCGGTTGCAAGCAAGCACCCAGTTCAATCGTTTTCTTCAGCGCTTTGTAAGTTTCTTTCGGCAATCTTTCCTTCATGACCTTAAGGCTGAAGACCTTTGATCCGAAAAGTTCCGGCACATTGATAGGGGTTGTATCTGCGCAGCTTCCGTAGTTAAAATCGGTACTCATTGTTGTTTTCTCCTTGCATGATAATTGCTGAATTAATGATCCCCACCGCAGGGAAGACTCATAATTTCAGGACGCTTTCGGCGTATATCCGGTAAGGTCATTCCGGAAGGCCTTGCTCAAAGCAGGCATTTGTGCCGACTTTTAAAATCCTGATACTCCACGTAATTGCCAAACGATTTTGTTCTCTTTGTTAAAATAGTGGTCAATAATTGAATGGGCCCTAATTTTCCATATTCTGAAAAGAGAGGCAAGTTTTTTATTTGTTACAAAAATGTAAAAAAAGAAAAGAAAAAAATATAATTTTGCCCAAATTTTTATGCTGCTGCATGGAGTAACCCGTTTTTTATCTCATTTTGAAATTCAGGGTCCTCAATTTTATGCCCTTCATCGTCAAGAACATAAAAAACGTCTACAATTTGATCAGCCTTGGTTCCGATTTTAGCACGGAAAGTGTTGATGCCAAAATCGGAGAGCGTTCGGGTAATGTCGTACAGTAAGCCGGCTCTGTTTGCAGCGTAAACCTCGATTATTGTAAAATTGTCCGAGGCGTTGGTGTCAATAACTACCTTTGCCGGAGGTCGCTGGCTCATTTGGGCGATTGACGTTCCCATGGCTGTCAGTTTTTCGTGAAGACGATGAGTCAGGCCGAGCCTGAAGTGGATTGCCTTACCCAGATCTCCTTCAAGTGACTGCCAGTTCTGATCATCAAACAGATTGTCCAGTGTTGATGCTACATGTAGAATATCAACAATCGTGCCATCAAGCCATGTGTAGATCTGCGCAGCAAGAACTTTCAGGTTGTGCAGAGCAAGAACTCCACAGATTTTGCTGAGAATTCCCGGACGATCTTTTGCCATAATCAGAATTGACCAATGTCCTTCTTCCTGGGTTGGGATAAGGATAACCTCTTGTTCCTTTAATGTGTCATGGAGGCGAATATGGTTGACTACATCATCAGGAGAGTTCCCAAGCAGATAGTCATCGGGTAAAATTTTTAAGGGGAATTCCTGGTTGTCACCGAGTAAGGCCGCGATCTGACTGCGCATCCATGAAATTTCTTCTCGAGGATCAGGGAGACTCAGGTCATCCCTGCCAAGGGTGTTTGCCACCTTTAGGTAGAGTTCCAGAAGAAGGGCTGCCTTCCAGTCCGACCAGGCTGAAGGCCCTGTAGCTTTTGCGTCGGCAATGGTCAGCAGGTAAAGCATTGTCAGCCGATCGGGGTCATTGAGCTGTTTGGCGCAGCGAATAATGAGGCCCTCGTCTTCAAGATCGCGGCGTTGGGCAATTTCCGCCAGAAAGAGGTGCTCCCTGATAAGGAATGTAAGGCAGTTAATGTCTGCAGCAGGCATGCCGATTCGTTTGCCAATATCTGCCGCCAACTGCGCCCCGTATTCAGAATGGTTTTTCCCGTAACCTTTACCGATATCATGCAGAAGTGCAGCGAGAAACAAAATATACGGCGAAGGAAGTGTTATATAGAGGGCATGCTCCTGGGTGCGGAGCAGATTAACTTCTTCCACTGTCTGCAACAGGTGGCGGTCTACCGTGTATATGTGATAAACATCATGCTGTGCCAGGGATTTCAGGTGAATAAATTCAGGTATATAGGCCGACAAAAGACCACTTTCCAGCATATCGGTGAGGGCAGTAAGGCAATGAGGTCCTTGGATCGTTTCGAGAAAAGCCTTGTTCATTCTTTTGGAATAACGAGCCTTGTCGTGTATCAGGTGTAGGTTGCCACTGATGAGCTTTTTGGTTCTGTGGTGTAATGGGTTGCCGGTCTGAGCAACATTGGCAAAAACTCTCATCAGCAGGTATGGCCGTTTGGCGGCCAGCGCCATATCGGTGAGGTGAATGCGTCCCTGGCGCAGGGCTATCCCTTTTTCAAGCTCTTTGTCCTGTGGTTGTTTGCCCGTTTCCACCAATCCGAGAACTTCCCGGGCATGTTCGAAAAATAGATCTGAGGTAAGGGCAATAGTCTGCAGTTGTGCATGAATATCACGCATGAACCGTTCCACACCAAGCATTCCCTTTTCATTTCTGTAGCCAAATGCCTCAGCCATTTCCTCCTGATGTTCGAAAAAAAGCTGATCATTTTTACGACCACTGATGTAGTGCAGGCGATTCCGCGTTCTTATTAAAGTATCACATGCTTCTTCAAATAGGCGCAACTCCTCAGAAGAAATAAGACCTGCACGTTCGAGATCTTCCGGTTTTTTTAGGTTGAAAAGTACCTGAGCAGACCAGAGCATGGCCTGGATATCACGGAAGCCACCTCTGCTTTCCTTGATATGTGGCTCAAGCAGATAGCTGTGATTCCCGAATTTCTCATGTCTTTTTTGTCGGTGAAAAAGCATGTCCTGGAGGAAAGTTTTTCTTTGTCCGGCAACAAATTTTTTGTGGAAATCATTCATTAATGATGAAAAAAGATCCTCTGAGCCGATGAGGAGCCTAGCATCAAGCAGAGAAACCAAGAGAAAAAAATCTTTGCCCGCCTCTTCCAGGCAGGCCGTAAGAGTGCGAACACCATGGCCAACTTCTAGTCCTGCATCCCAGAGAGGATAAAATATGGCCTCAGCAATTTCGCCAAGCTGCTTTTCCGCCTCGGGACGGTAAAGCAGCATAAGATCGATATCTGAATAAGGAAAGAGCTCTCTTCTTCCGTATCCACCAAGGGCGACAAGGCACATGTTTTCAGGGGCTGCACCGCTTGCACGGAAATATTCTTCAAGGGTGGCATCCATCAGGCTGGTATGCTTGGCCAGGAGAGCATGCCCACTCAAACCCTGACGCCATAACTCTTCCAGCGCATCGCGCTTGGCGCGCAGCTCGGTCACCATTTATATGGCGTCCTCACCGGTTTCTCCGGTTCTTACCCTGATTACCTGTTCAACAGGAAGGACAAAAATTTTACCATCACCAATCTTGCCGGTTAGAGCTGCTTTACGGATTGCATCAACTATCTCTTTGACCTGATTGCTGCTGACGATGAGCTCAAGTTTTACTTTTGGAATAAAATCGACAACATATTCCGCACCGCGGTATATTTCCTTGTGGCCTTTCTGGCGTCCGTACCCTTTTACTTCCGTTAGAGTCATACCCTTGATGCCCAGCTGATTAAGCGCATCTTTTACATCATCAAGTTTGAATGGTTTGATGATAGCCTCGATTTTTTTCATGATGGCTCCTTGTCGTAAAAAAAATTATTCTTGCTGTTGAAAAGAGTTTCCATTTTACAGCAAAGATTGATTAACGCTAAGAATTTTTTAATGCAGAAACAATTACATATTGTAAGCAGTTTCACTATGGGCACTCTGGTCGAGACCAAGGACCTCGTTCTCACGAGTTACTCTGAGACCTCCTGATATAATATCGATAATTTTAAGCAAAAGAAAGCTGACGATAAAAGCATAGCTGCCGACAACCGCAATGGCAAAGAGTTGTGTCGAAAAAAATGAGGGATTGCCTGCAAACAGGCCGTCTGCTCCAGCCGGGTTTACGTTTTTGCTGGCAAAAAGTCCGAGGCAAAGCGTACCGATTATTCCCCCCAGACCATGAATGCCGACAACGTCTAAGCTGTCGTCAAAGCCGATTTTGTTTTTAATGTTAACAGCCATATAGCAACACAGACCGGCGATGATACCGATAAGAATTGCGGAATTAGGGGTGATGAAGCCTGCCCCCGGAGTGACAGTTGCTAATCCGGCGATTGCTCCCGAAGCAGCGCCGAGAGTTGTCGGTTTTTTGTGATGAAGCCATTCAACAATGAGCCACATACCCATGCCGGACATGCCGGCAAGGTGGGTGGAGATAAATGCCGTTCCTGCAATACCGTTTGCTGCCAAAGCGCTGCCACCATTAAATCCGAACCAACCAAACCAAAGAATACCGGTCCCGAGGAGCGTCATGGGCAGGCTGTGAGGCATAAAGCTTTCACGTCCAAGACCTTTTCTCGGACCCAGAACAATAACTGATGCCAGTGCTGCCATTCCTGAAGTTAAATGTACGACAAGACCGCCGGCAAAATCAAGTACACCTTTGGCAGCAAGCCACCCCCCATTTCCCCAAATCCAATGGCAGACCGGATTGTAGACCAGGATAGTCCACACCAGACTGAATACAAGGAAAGGGCCGAAGCGCATACGTTCGGCAAAAGCCCCGGTAATGAGGGCTGGAGTGATAATTGCGAACATACATTGATAAATCATGAAAACATTTTGCGGGATTGTGGTTGCGTAAAATTCACTGGGAGCGCTCGTTACGCGGTTGAGGGAGAAATAGGAGAGATCGCCGATAAAACCGCCTATGTCAGGGCCGAAAGACATACTGTAACCGATGTAGACCCATTCTAAACTGATAACGGTTATCATGATGAAGGATTGCAGGATGGTTGCAAGGACGTTTTTGCCTCGTACCATGCCCGCATAGAAGATGGCAAGGCCAGGGGTCATCAGCAGTACGAGTGCTGCTGATACGAGAATAAATGCGGTGTCGGCTCCGGAAATCATTACACAGGTTCCTCCGTTAAATCATTTTTTTGTGGCAAAACAATAAAAATTCTTATGCGCCTGAGCAAACCTCATGCCATTTTTTTGTTTTTCCTGGAAAATGATTGTTTGTTTGTAAGAAAGGGTTTCCCGGTAGATGCTTGTGGATTTGTTTACAATATTGTAAATATCGACAAGAAAGATCACAATATTGTAATTCGGCGAGGAGTTTGATTAATTGAGTATCTGATATCGGTCAAACATAACGGAAGCAATCTGGTTTTTGGGCCATTCTTTATTCAGCCAGGATTCGAGATTACGGACCATTTCCCCTCTCGCGAGGGAATACCGGCGTAACTCATCGGGGGGACGGTTTACAAAGAATTGATAGATCGTATCGCGTAGAAAATTTCTTTTTCCCACAGGGAGACTAGCCTTTGGTTCAAGGAGAAGGACGAGGCTTAAATCAATTTTGATCAGCAGAGACTCTTGTCCGTTTTTTGATTGAGTGGCGATGAAGAAATCATTCAGGAGCCATTTTTTTCTATGTTTATCTGGAGACGCGGGTTCGATTTTGTCCTGCTCCAAAGGAGGTATGACTTCCGTCAAAGCGGAAGGTGTTTCCTGCTTATCGGGAGATTGAGTTGCAACCGGAGAGGCAGGAATAGAATCCTGCTTTTTAGTCAATTCCCGTGTGGTGGTGTGAGAAAAAAGGGCAGCAGCGACTATGCCGATACAGATAACCGGCAAACCCGCCAACAATATTTTCTGGTAAAACGGTCGACATTTGAACCAGATGACCGGTGGACCTAAAACGGGTAAAAGGAATTTAGGGACAAAGGAAGGTGGCGAAGTTATTTGAGGAGCAGCTGCCTCGTCCGGAATGGGCCGAGATTTGGAAGCCGCTTGTTTCGATTGTGGATCGGCACTGTCGAGCAAAGCTGCAAGGTCGAAATCGTGAACATCGCTCCCTTTTTCTTTCTCGAAAAAAACTTCGGCCTCGTCATCGGGCGTAAGCATGAAATCCTCTGCCTGAAAAGCCGATTCCCAATCACCTCCTAAATCGGTGTCAAGTCCTTCCGGGAGTTCAAAATCAAATGAACCTTTTGAGCCAGAATTTTTCGTCATTTAATGTAAAACAGAAACGAACCCGCGTTAACGCACAGCTGATTTATCAACACGAGCGCCAACTGGAAACATGTTTGAAAGATGATATTATTTGCCGAAGACTTTATCAATTTTTTCACCGAGTGTTTCGGCTGTAAATGGTTTTACAATATATTGACTGACCTTCGCCTTAACGGCGAGAATGATGTTGTCCTGCTGCGCTTCTGCCGTAACCATGATAAAGGGGATATGAGCCAGTTTAGCATCTCCCCGCACATGCTTCAGCAGATCAAGCCCTGTCATTTTTGGCATATTCCAGTCTGATATGATCATGTCCACCTTCTCGCTTTTAAGGACATTGAGAGCGCTTGTTCCGTCATCAGCCTCGATAATGTTCTTGTATCCGAGTTGAACCAGGATATTTTTAACAATCCGCCTCATAGTGGCAAAATCATCAACAACAAGTACTTTTATATTGCTATCTGCCATATTATACCCCTCGGATAAAACGGCTTATATTGATATGGAAAATTACCTGCTGCACAGGTATAACCTAATAATTTCTCGACGATATGACTGAAAAGTTTATTTCCTGTAAAAAACTTGTTTGCCGGATTGTTTTTTTAGAGGTTACTGAAAGCGCAACTCAACCAGCAAATGCTTTTTTCAATTTTGTACGCAATCGCAACATTGCCTTGCTATGCATCTGCGATATACGGGACTCTGTATAACCGAGAACTTGACCAATTTCTTTCATGGTCAACTCATTATAGTAATATAGGGAGACGGTTAAACGTTCCTTTTCCGGTAACTCATCAATAGATTGGGCAATCAAATCCCTAATTTGTGCGAGATTGATTGTCGAAAATGGATCTGTCTCGATATCGGAAAGTGGTTCAAAAAGGGTATCTGAGCTATTGTTATCGGTATTTCTTTGCCGGAGCAGCTCAATATCGAGAAAGGTGACAGATTTTGTTTCGTCCAGCAATTTGTGAAAATTTGTCAGACTCATTTTTAATTCCTGGGCCATTTCTTCATCGGTCGCAGGACGTCCGAGTTTTTTTTCAAGCGCTGAACAGGTTTTTTCCAGATCAGTGATTTTTTTGCGGATGGAACGAGGAACCCAGTCAAGAGAACGGAGTTCATCAAGCATAGCTCCCTTGATGCGAAATTCCGCATAAGTTTTGAACTGAACATTTTTGCTCATGTCAAATTTGTCAATTGCATCAATAAGCCCTATTATGCCGCAGTTGATGAGATCGTCAATCGAAACCTGTGACGGCAGGCGATTTGACAGTCTGGTAGCGATATATTTAATAAGAGGCGTATATGTCAGGATTAATTCGTTCCGTTTTTCCGCGGAGAGTTCCGTAGAAGGACTAAAATAGGCCTTGGTGTAGTCCTTGAATTTTGGTGATTGCTGCTTGTTCATGTCGCTGGGTGTCAGGTCCCTTGCCGGAAATCAATATCGGCAAAACTGTAAAGTATTTTGTTAACTTACTATATTATAAATCAAGTAATCGTTTCCAGAAAAATTTAATGTTTCCATCACTCTGGATAACTCGGTCTTCTTCAGCAATATTTTCAGCAAGTTTGAAAAACATGGATGCTGACGCAGATTGGGGATAGGCTTCGGAAACAAGTCGTTGTTCCCTGACCGCTTTCTGTAGTTTTTGGTCTGTTGGGATATGGCCGAGGTAATCAAGCGAAAGAGTGTCGAGAAAGCGGTCCGCAACAAGGGCAAGTTGCCGAAAAACAGCAAGAGCCTCTTTTTCTGAATGGGCTGAGTTAATCAGAATTCGGAATTTTTTAATGTCATGGCGGCTGGAAAGGACTTTGATCAGGGCATATGCATCGGTGAGGGAAGTAGGTTCTGGCGTCAGAACAACTATTCGTTCTTCCGCAGCAAGAGCGAAATAAATAATATTTTTGTTGATGCCTGCTGCAGTGTCAATAAGGAGAATATCGAAATCCTCACCGAGGTCAGACATTTCAGCAAGAAAATAGAGTTTCTGTTCCTCGCTCAGGTCAGCCAGTTCCAGAACCCCAGAACTAGCGGGCAGTATGTAGACGTTTCCTGGTCCTTTGACCAGTATTTCTTTTAAGGTTTTTTCCCCGATAAATACATGATGTAGGTTGTAACGGGGAGTCAAGCCCAGCAACACATCTACGTTAGCCAGATTAAGATCTGCGTCCAGAATAAGAATTTTTTTGCCGAGACCTGACAGAGCAAAAGCCATATTGACGACCACATTAGTTTTTCCGACTCCTCCTTTGCCGCTTGTAACACAGATGACACGTGGAAACATGGATGGAGAGGGCGAGGGAGAATAAACCATAGAGTTTCTGCTCTGATCCATAATTTTCTTCAGGGTATCAGCCTGATTCATAGTAAGTTCTCCCTTCCTGCACCAGCTGTCGAGAATGCATTTTTGTTTTCGAAAACTGCATTCAATCCCTGTTTAAATAACGTTTCCAGAAAAGGCTTGGAGGCAAGATAAAAGTCCTCCGGAACTCTCTGACCGGTTGCCAAGTAGGAAATAGGCACTTCTGACCCGGCGATCTGCTGACAGAGTGTCGCATAAGCCCTTGTCTCGTCAAGTTTTGTGAGGATGAGTCCCTGCGGCTTTAATGCGGCATATGTCTCTATGATGTGTTTGAGATCTTCCTTCTTGGTCGTTGCGCTTATAACAAGCTGCAGTTTGATGCCATCAATGTCGGAAAACCAGTCGGCAAGTTCAGTTATGTGACCGGTATCAAAAGGGCTTTTTCCTGCGGTATCAATGATGATAAAATCGGATTCCCGGTGACGGGCGATCGCCTTACACAGATCGGTTTTTCTCAGAATAATTTCACAGGGGATTTGCATGATGCGCGCATACGTTCTGATCTGGTCAGATGCACCGATCCGGTAGCAGTCCATTGAGAGGAGCGCAACTTTGCAGTTTTCCCGTAATTTGTACCAGGCGGCGATTTTGGCCGATGTAGTGGTTTTTCCTACACCGGTTGGGCCGGTCAAAACCAGAATAATTGGCCTTTTTCCATCTAGCTGCGGTTGTTTGACCTGTAGTTGTTCAATGAGTTGATTCCGCCAGCGGTTAACCTCTTCTGGGTCTGGCCGTTTTCTTGATGGGACAGGTTGTGCATTATGCGCGGCAAAGGGAGCCTCATTATGGATTCCTTTTTGGCGTAATAAGCCGGCAAAGTGCATGCGTAAATCGTTTGTTTCAAAAGAGATTTTTTCATTCTTTGTTGACTGGCACAAAGACTGTTGAGGGTCAAGGAGATTAGCCTCTTTTTTGCTTCGAACGGAATCATATCCGTAAATTCTTGGTTTCCTGCCGGAAAGGCTGGCGTCGTTTTCCGAAGTGAAGGTGATGGTTTCCAAATCATAGTCCATGGCCGCCACTACCTCAAAGCGTTGTCGGGAAGTTCCTGCATCAAGGGTTTTGTTGGCCAGAATCACTGCATCATCACCAAGTTCTTTTTTTACCATGGCAAGAGCTGTTTTGCTGTCCGGTGCTTCAAATCTTTTGATACGCATATGCCCTATCTAGTTAATTTTAAATGATAAATAATTATTTTTTAGCTTTAATGTCAACTGTGCCCAAAGAGTGAATTTTGGATTGGTTCGTCAGTTCATTATGCGACAGAATCACGACTTGGGGCATAAAGCGCTCGATCAGTCTTCGCAGATGTCTGCGGACTACCGGAGCAGTAATGATAATTGGCTGATAGCCGTCCTGAGAGACTTGTTCAACGTGCACTTGTATTGCTTCAATAATTTTTTGTCCCAGATTCGGATCAAGGGCAAGAAAGGAACCCTGCTCGGTTGACTGAACTGATTCCCTGATAAGATCTTCGATCTGGTTGGTCAGGGTAAGGACAGACAGAGTGCCAGAGTCGTCAGTCAGAGTGCTGACAATTGAGCGGCATAATTTCTGACGGACGTATTCTGTGAGAATTTCCGGGTCTTTACCCATAGGAGCATAGTCAGCCAAGGTTTCACAGATGGTTAACAAATTGCGGATCGATACCCTTTCCCGTAACAGGTTCTGTAGGACTTTCTGTACTTTCCCCAGAGGAAGAAGGCTCGGGACCAGCTCTTCAACAACCTTTGGATGGGTTTTGGCAAGATTATCTAACAGCTTCTGGGTATCCTGCCGTCCGAGGAGTTCGTCTGCATGAGTGCGGAGAATTTCAGTCAAGTGTGTGGCAACCACGGTTGAAGGATCGACGACCGTGTACCCTGCCAACTGAGCCTCATCCTTTTTGTCGGCGGTGATCCAAAGGGCCGGTAGTTTGAAGGCCGGTTCTTCGGTCGGAATGCCTTCAATAACTCTTTTGGCAGCTCCTGAATCCATTGCCAGAAAGTAGCCCATCATCAGTTCGCCCCGGGCGATTTCAACCCCTTTAAGAAGCAGGACATATTCATCCGGTTTGATCTGGAGATTATCGCGGACATGCAGCGGCGGAATGATAAGGCCCATATCGATGGCGAACTGGCGGCGTATACCACGAATCCGCTCGAGTAAATCTCCTTCCTGCGATTCATCGACAAGAGGTATTAAGCCATAGCCAACTTCAAGTTCAAGGGTATCAAGAGGCAACAAGGATTCCACCGTTTCCGGTGAACCCGGAGGCGGTGCCGTTTCTTTACTTCGTTCGGCCGCCATTTCTTCAGCGGTCTGTTCTTCGGCTTGAGCCTGAAAAGCGATCCAGGAAAGCCCTCCCATGGCAGCCCCTAAAATAATAAATGGAATGTGGGGCAGACCGGGAATTAACCCGAAAAGCATTATAATGCCAGATGATACGGCAAGAGCCTGGGGTTGGCGTCCAAACTGCTTGGCCAGTTCTTTGCCCATGCTGCTTTCCGATGCAGCGCGACTGACGATAATACCGGCGGAAGTGGAAATGATCAGAGAAGGAATCTGGGACACGAGACCGTCGCCGATGGTCAACAGAGTATATGTCTCGGCAGCTTGCCCTATTGCCATTTTTTGCAGAAAGATGCCAATGAAAAGGCCACCTAAAATGTTGATGGCCATTATGACGATACTGGCAATGGCCTCACCACGGACAAATTTGCTCGCACCATCCATTGCGCCATAAAATTCAGACTGCTGGCTTATTTCTGCTCGACGTTTTTTTGCTGCTTCTTCATTAATCAGGCCGGCATTGAGATCTGCATCAATCGCCATTTGTTTACCCGGCATGGCATCCAGGGTGAACCTGGCCGCAACTTCGGCGATACGGCCTGAACCTTTGGTGATAACGATAAAATTGATAAGTACCATGATAAGGAAAATAATAAGTCCAACGGCAAAATTGCCGCCGACAACAAAGTTGCCGAATGACTGAATCACCTTCCCCACAGCCCCCTGTCCCTCATGGCCATGCAGCAGAATGAGCCGGGTTGATGCGATGTTAAGCGATAACCTGAAGAGGGTGGTAAGCAGGAGTAATGAGGGAAAAGCGGAGAACTCCAAGGGATCTGTGTTGTACATGGAAACCAACAGTATCACCAAGCTCATCGTAATACCAAGTGAGAGAAGCAGATCCAGCATCAGAGTCGGCAGCGGCATGATCATGATCATCAGAATACCGACGAGTCCAGCAGCCACCATGAGGCTTGAAGTCTCTATACTTATCGCTCCTAGTCCAAGTCTGTCGGTTTTTTCCGCCATCGATTACATCCCGTTAAGTGTTAAGTCTGCAGGAAATTTTTGTCTATCCGCGCTTTTATCAGAAAACATACCCCGCCTCTTATGCTCTTTTCTTCTTAAGTCCGTATACATAAGCAAGGACTTCCGCCACTGCCTGGAACAGGTTCTCCGGAATCTGTTCGTTGATTTCAACTGCTTTGAAGAGGGACTGTGCGAGTGGTTTGTCTTCAATGATAGGGATATTGTGCTCTTGTGCTATTTCTTTTATTTTTGCGGCGATAATCCCTGCGCCTTTAGCTATTACCGTGGGAGCAACCATGGTTGCATTGTCATAAACAAGGGCGATTGCCAAATGGGTGGGGTTGGTAATGATAACATCAGCTTTCGGTATCTCGGTCATCATGCGTTTGCGGGCCATCTGCATCTGGATAGAGCGTATTCGGCCTTTGACATGGGGATCACCTTCCGTCATCTTTGCCTCTTCCTTTACTTCCTGCTTGGTCATTTTCATCTTGTTCATGAATTGCCAGCGTTGAAAAGCATAGTCAAAAGCGGCAAGGACAGCGATTATCAACGCTGTTTTCAGAAAGATCCAAAAGGAAACCTTTGCATAAAAAACCAAGATCGCATAAGCATCCTGATCCATGAGGGGCAGAATACCATCGAGGTTTTTCATGATTTCCTTGTATGCCACGTAACTAACGATAACGAGTTTAGCGATCGATTTAATGGTATTGGCCATTGTCTGCAGCGAAAAAATACGGCCAAATCCTTTGAGCGGATCAATCTTTCCAAGCGATGGTTCTATTTTTTCCGTTGAATAGATGAAACCGACCTGAGCGTAGTTGGCGATTAAGGCGGTGAAAAAAATAATCAGCATAACAGGCCCGGTGAGAATAGCGACATGCTTGATCGACTCCCAGGCGATAACCACCATGTTCCCTGGAATGACGTCAATCGTATGGAGATGGGTCAGGTAGTGCCGGAGAAGGTTGAGGAAATTTTCCAGCATATAGCTGCTGAGAAGATAGATGGTCAAAAGGCCTATCAGTAATACCGCAGCTGACGGGACTTCCATACTCTTGGCCACATCTCCCTTTTTACGGGCATCCTGAAGACGTCGGGCGGTGGGTTCTTCGGTTTTTTCCTGGCCGCTTGTTTCTTCTGCCATTTGTTAACCTCCCATCCCCTTTGCCAGACTTGGCAATAAGCGGCCCAGCATTTCAAACTGATTAATCATAAGAGGAAGAAAGTATGTCAGGGACAAACCGACGAAGATAAAGCCGACGCATATATTAACCGGCATACCGACGATAAGGATTGGTATCTGTGGAACTGTTTTGGCGATAATGCCCATAGCCACGTGAGAAAAGAATACGGCAGCCGAAGCAGGTGCCATAATTTTGACGGCCAGGAGAAACATCCTGCCCGCACCCTGCATCATGCCATCAAAGGTGGCACGAGTTATATGCAAAGTTCCGGGTGGTACCCAAGTAAAGCTCTCCTGCAGAGTTCTTATGTAAATATGGTGTCCGTCAATGCCGAGAAAGATAAGAATGGCCACCAGATTCCAGAATTGGCCTATCAGGGAGGTTTGTGTGCCGAATTGTGGATCCATGACTCCGGCCATACCCATACCCATTTGTATACCAACCATCTGGCCGGCAACCTGCACTGCATCAAATATCATACGGGTGAAAACAGCGAGGATTCCGGCAAACAGGACTTCGCTGGTGGTGAAAAGGAAAAAACCGAGGACCGTAGTTGGCAATATCCCGGCGTGGATCGGGACAACTGGCAAAAGAATCAGGGCCGTAGCCACAGTCAGGAGAATCTTGACCTGTGATGGTACGTTGTTGGAGCCGGTAATTGGCATGAAAAACAATAAAGGCCCCACCCTCATCATAATGATGACCAGGGCCAGAAATTGATTCAATGTCCAATTCAGCAGGTCGACATTAACCATTGATGCGTTCCTTATCTGACAAGGCTTGGAATGCTGAGGAAGAGATCATTGGTGTAATCTGTCATTTTTATCAGCATCCACGAGGAAAAAAAGAGCAACGCAAGAGTGACGGCCACGATCTTCGGAACAAAAGTCAGGGTCATTTCCTGTATCTGGGTCGTTGCCTGGAAGAGGGCAACAAGGAGTCCGACAGCCATACCGATGAGCAGAAGGGGGGCGGACAGCATTAAAGCTATGGTGATAGCGTTCTGGCCTAAGGTAACCGCTTGCATGGGACCCATGATTATACTCCAAAGCTTTTAACAAGTGAGCCGACGATAAGATACCAGCCGTCGACCAGGACAAAAAGAAGCAGTTTAAAAGGTAATGAAACCATAACAGGGGGAAGCATCATCATCCCCATGGAGAGCAGGACACTGGCTACTACCATGTCGATGACCAGAAACGGCAGAAAAAGAACAAAACCGATCTGGAAAGCTGTTTTTAATTCGCTGATAACAAAAGCCGGTACAAGTATAGATGTGGCTACTTCGTCTTTATTGGCCGGTTTAGGTTCTTTGGCGATTTCGAGAAAAAGAGCCAGATCTTTTTCTCTGGTCTGTTTAAACATAAAGGTTCGTAAAGGTTTGATTCCTTCTGTAAACGCTTGCTGCAGGCTGATTCTTTCGTCCAGATATGGTTTTACAGCAGTTTCATTCATTACCTTTAAGGTTGGTGTCATTATGAAAACAGTAAGAAACAGAGCAAGTCCGACGAGCAGTTGGGCCGGCGGCATCTGCTGTGTCCCAAGGGCATTGCGCAGAAAAGAGAAGGTAACGACAAGTCTGGTGAAACAGGTTGTCATTAAAATAATGGCGGGCGCAACGGATAATACGGTAAAGATAAGCAGAATCTCAATGAGTGTAGAAACTTGCTTCGGGTCATTGGTTTCTGCAAGCCCGACCTGCACCGTTGGCAGAGTAACAGCTAGGCATTCCTTTGCCGCGCCATGAAGGATGAGAAGAGATATGAGGATTAGGGAGATTTTTCTCATGTCAGTCTTTTTTCATCCTTTTGCCAAGCAAAGTGGCGAAAGATTTCTGTGCGGCCTGATGGTGAAAATTTTCTTTTACGGGAAGCGATGTTCCTTCCAGCCGGGTAAGCAGAGAAATCTGCTGATCTGTAATGCCGAGGGCCAGCGTTTGGTCAGCTATCTGAACAACGGTTATGTATTTTTTCGGAGCCACCATCTTCGTGTCGATAATACTGATGAGTGCCCCCTGCCGGGTTCCGGCACGGTTTAGACCAAATCTCCTGAAGCTGGCGGCAAGCAGCAGCATAAGTCCGACTGTAAGAAGCAGTGCACCAAACACTTTCAAAAGAGTCATAGCAAGTGAGGTTGTTTGGGCGAGATCAAGCAGTGGGTCTGAAACTGTTTTAGCAGGTGCAGCTTCGTCGGCAGCCCATGCCACAATTGGAGAAAAAAGCAAGGAAAGCGGCCAGCTTTGCAGGAAACTCTGTACTGCTTTTTTATAGAGAAAAAATCTTTTCATAAACCATTATCTCGCAAGGCGATATCAACGAGAATTGCAAGTTATCGTCCCATGTTTTTTATGCGGTCTGCCTGGCTGATTATTTCAGTTATACGTACGCCGAATCGATCATTGACGACAATGACTTCTCCCTTACCCAAAAGCTTTCTGTTTATATATATTTCCACCGGCTCGCCTGCTGCTTTTTCCAGTTCAACAACCGAGCCCTGGGTCAACTGAAGCATCCTGTCAATGATCATGTTGGTGCGTCCAAGTTCAACTGTTACATCCAATGGAATATCAAGCAGAAAGTCGAGGTTATGGCTTGAGATGCCCGGAGAACTACTGTCTTGGATTTCATTGAAGTTAGTAGGGCGAGTGCCATTACTTGCCAGGGAATCCCAGTCGTCACTTCCACCTTCCTTTTCTCCTTTTTTCGGCTTAGCCTCTTCCAAAGCACTTGCCCATGATGCGTCATCCAAAGATTGATCAGCCATTGTTTTCTCCGTTATTCTCTTTCCTGGTCAAAAATCTTTCGTTTAATTAAAAAAGCCTTATTCCCGCGATGTATTCCGGGTGATCCCATATATTTTCTCACGCCCGCAATAAAAGCCGGGAGCATTTCATCTTTCCGTTTGTCAAGCTGAATAATATCGCCAATCTCGAGGTTGAGGATGTCTCCGGCTGAAAGGATTGTCTTGCCCAGTTCCACATTCAATTCGGCAGAAACATTTTTGATGTTTTCGGTAAGGATACGTTTGAGACTGATATCTTCATCACTCTGCTCCCGTTGGAAAGTTGACATCAATTTCTGCTTGACGGACTCAAGGTTGGTCAGCGGAATGCAGGAAGTTATACTGCCGACCGCTCTGTCCATGTCGACTTCATAACGGTTAATTATAACAACATCTTCCGGTTCACATATCTTGGCGAATTGCGGGTTGATTTCGCTGCGGATATGCTGCACTTTTATCGGTTGCAGCGAGTACCATGCCTTTTCCATGTCGCTGAGAATCAGGTTGACAACCCTCTGGATCAGTCGTTGTTCGATGCCGGTGAAATCTCGTCCCTCGATTCTAACGTTTCTTGTGCCGTTGCCCCCTAGAAAGCATTCTACAAAGGCAAAAACGAGCTTCGGTTCAATTACGAAAAGTGCATGTCCGCGAAATGGCTCCATTTTAAAAATCTGCAGGCTGCTGGGGACCGGCAGTGTCCTCACAAATGCGCCAAAACGATCAAGCTCCATGGGAACTGCGGTCACGTCGAGGATACGTCGCAGAGCACCTGAAATCGATGCCCTGATTGAACGGAGGAACACATCGTTGATTGCCTCCATGGCAGGCATCTTGATTTGAACAATGCGTTCTTGGCGCCGGAAATCATATGATGAGTACTCCAGAGCTTCCTCATCTATGTGCTCTTCCGGTTCTTCAATGTCGCCCCCTGCAATTCCTTTTAATAGGGCATCGACTTCATCTTGGCTGAGGATTTGTTCCATCGATTATCTTTTGGACTCCCTCGTATCGGCTTGATTGCCGTTCGTGTCTGATACGGATTAATGACGGTTTCGCAAAAGACCGCCAAGGTTACACCACAACACTGGTCTTGAAGCTAATGTTGATTGGTTTTGTATCCAGCCGGGCGAAAATTTTGCGAAACCGTCAACTATTGAACAACGAATTCGGAAAAATAGATGTTTTTGACCTTGTCTGGACGTATTACCCGGCTGAAACGTTCAAGAAGTTCGTCCCGTATCCGTAGCTTCCCTTCCGGTGTCATTACTTCTTCAAAGGCCAGACTGGTCAGCATCATTATAACAATATCCCGGAGTTTGGGGGTTGCCTT
>QKJV01000413.1 GCA_003249165.1 Desulfobulbaceae bacterium
CATTCTGCTTTTTGCGACAGGACATTGCCTGCCGATTGCCGCCGCAGGAAGTTCCGCTGCTACGGTGAAACAACTGATGGCAAACAGTTTTTTTGGTCAGGGCGGGGTATGGTTCAGGAAAGGAGCCGGAGTGATGATTGCGGGGCTCGGTTGTTATTTTTTAGCCAGACCTTTTTTATAGCAGAGTTGGCGTGTCCAGGATTTTCGACGGATGTATTTTCCCAACAAATAATGATGACATGGAAGTAAGCATGAGGAGAGTGCAAGGGTATATAACGGTTATAAGAGGCGGGGCATTGAGGATAGGCCGTGCGGTTTCCTTGCTGCGGGCGAAAGAAGGAGCATTAGTTGCGGTACTCGACTAACGTCAATGAAAAAAATGGCCGGCAAGCGAAATTGTTGAATTAGCGATCTCGTTGGCAAATTGCGATACCAAGGGGAAACTATAGACAATAGCATGTTTGCCCATATTTCCCTTTTACTTTTACATTACAGGCATGTACTACCTAACGGCACTTATTTTATCGAAAATGAATAGTGGAGTTTTATTGAGAAGTAAACGATCACAATAAAAGGAGGGAGGTAATGTAACCTTTGGTGGTTCTGAAAACACACCTTATTTTTGGAATGTGAATTTCGTGCAGAATTTCACGGTTTGAAATATATCAGCGAGGGCGAAACCTTAAATTTCCGTTCAAATGCCCCCGCTGGTCCGTCTATGCTGATAATGTCATTGCTACAGATGCTGTATTGATCTTAATTACAGACAAATTATGATGGACAACATAGGAACGTCTGTTTGTGAAGACCCTAGACCTTCGATGCAAAGTCAATTGGATGTGTATAAACAAAAAATACTGGATGTGAAACCAGCAGCCGGAGTCGTCGAACAGTTTTCTGTTTTTTTATTTTAAAGATCAGCAGGCTGCACAATCTTTTGTGCCGCCTTTTATTTTTTCAATAGCATGAGGCAGGGCGGAAAGAATAACCGCCAGATTCTCTTTAGCTCCTTTTTCGCTTCCAGGAAGATTGATAATCAGGCTTTGCTTCCTTACTCCGGCTATCCCTCGTGAAAGGATAGCATGCGGAGTTTTGGTAAGGCTCGCAATTCGCATTGCTTCACCAATTCCAGGGATTTCAATATCAAGCAGGGATTTAGTAGCCTCTGGTGTCCGATCACTGGGGCTGACCCCTGTTCCACCTGTAGTTACAATAAGGTCAATCCCCTCTTCATCCACCCATTTTAACAGAGCGTCCCTGATCAGACTGACCTGATCAGGGACTATAGCTGCAGATGAAAGCAAGAAACCGGCATCGGCCAGTTGGCGTTGCAATTGCGGACCACTCGTATCGGTCCTTTCTCCCCGTGCACCTTTGTCACTGACGGTAAGAATCGCGCAAGTATAACCGGTTTTCTCCATACCTAAAAATTACTCCTCTTTTTTCTCCTTATTGGCTTCTGCGATGATCTTTTCTGCGATCTGTGCAGGAACTTCTTCATAATGAGAAAATTCGGCTGTGTATGTTCCTCGACCACCGGTAATCGATGTGAGGTTAGGGGCATATTCGAGCATTTCAGACATAGGAACTTGGGCGGAGACAACCTCAAGGTTGTCTTTTGAGTCCATGCCCATTACACGTCCTCTTCGACCATTAAGATCACCGATAACATCCCCAACGCACTCGCTGGGAATGTAAATCATCATGTTCATGATCGGTTCAAGCAGGATGGGATTGGCCTCTTGAGCTGCTTTTTTAAAAGCAAGTGAACCGGATATTTTGAAAGCCATTTCGGAGGAGTCTACCGGGTGGAAGGACCCATCAACCAAGGCAACCTTAACATCCACCATCGGATAGCCCGATATGGCGCCTTTTTCCATGGCTTCAACAATACCTTTTTCAACGGCGGGAATGTATTGGCGGGGGATGACACCGCCGACAATTTTATCTTCAAACAGGAAACCACCACCGCGATGGAGGGGTTCCATTTCAATCCAGGAATCAGCGAACTGACCACGACCACCAGATTGTTTTTTGTGCTTGCCCTGAACACGGGCCTTCCCTTTAATTGTCTCTTTATAGGGAACTTTAGGGGGGCGCAGGTCCATTTCAACGCCGAATTTGCGTTTTATCTTTTCACCCAGAACTTGAAGATGAATCTGACCAACACCGGAAAGCAAAATTTCGCGGGTCTGTTGATCTCGGGTTAACTGGAGGGTGGGATCCTCTTCAAGCATTTTGGAAACACAAGAGAAAAGCTTATCCTCGTCATCTTTTTTGGTCGGAGAAATAGCAAAGGTCATAACCGGTTTAATAGGATCAAGCCCCTCATAAAGAACAGGTTTTTCCTTCGTGCATAAGGTATCACCCGTACTCGTTTCTTTAAGTTTAGCAAGGGCAACAATCATCCCCGGGACAGCCTGTTCAACTGGGCGAACCTCTTTCCCTTCCATAAGAAAAAGCTGACTAAACCGTTCCGTGACATCCTTTTTTGCATTATAAAAGCTGTCTCCAGCAAGAGTGCCGGAAAAGACCCTGAAGATTGTTAGCTGACCGGCATAAGGATCAGCCGTTGTTTTGAAAACAAGGCCAGAGAAAGGAGCATCAGCTAACGGCGGCATTTCTATGATTTCCTTTGTCTGTGGATGAACACCAACCTGAGCCGGCTTATCTGCGGGTGAGGGGAGATATTCGTTGATTGCGTTCAGCAGTAACTCTGTTCCTAGGTTCATTGTTGCCGATCCAGGAATAACCGGACAAAGTTTTCCGGTACGTACAGCTTTTTTCAGACCATTAATCAGGTCTTTTTTCTCAATTGTACCTTCTTCAAGAAATTGTTCAATCAGCTCATCATCTGTTTCAGCAACCTGCTCTACAAGCTGTTCGAAAGCAAAATCAACATCATCTTTCATATCTTCAGGTATAGGGCCTTCCTTGATTTTGCCATTACCGGAAAAGAAATATGCGACACCTTTTATTAGGTCAACTGCACCTTTAAAATCGGCCTCAGCACCAATAGGTAAATAAAGGATAGCGGGTTCCTGAGGAAGTTTGTACTTGATATCATCGATAACTTTTTCAAAACTGGCACGTTCCCTGTCCATTTTATTCAAGAATATGATGGTGGAAAGTCCAGAATCGTGGACATAGCCAGCTATTTTTTCCGTTTGGAATTTAACCCCTAATACTGCTCCAATTGTAAATACTGCACTGTCTGCAACTCTTGCTGCGTATTTGGCTTCGTTGATAAAATTGTCGTCTCCGGGGGTATCAGCCAGGAAGACAGTATGCTTTTTCCACGTATAATTGTTAAAGGAGGAACTGATAGTAAGTTTGCGCTGAATTTCTTCTGGATCATAGGACATTACCGAAGAACCGTCATCAACCTTGCCCAGCCTGTTTGTTTTCCCTGCTGTAAAGAGCAGGGCCTCCGCAAGAGAGGTTTTACCACTTTTCCCATGACCAAACAGTGCAACATTTCGTATCGTTTTAATATCCTGCATGCATTCCTCCGTTGTCGAGAAGAGACAGTTGTCAGCAGCATGGCCTGAAGCCTCAGACCTATGACCGACAAGATTCTCAGGTTTTTGGGTGTATTTAATTTTATACAGATTTCGATAAATATTCGCGGCCGGATCTGTGTGACGAAAATCTGGGGTGTTTCCGTAGACATCTTGCAAAGCAGGAGATGGCTTTTTTGCGGATTTATAAACCGCGATCACGGACAGTGAACTCTATTACTCCTCAAAATCAAACCTGTATTACTCTGTCCGTCCATAAATACATCTCTGAAACATGTTAAAACACAATTCCGACTGGAAATGCCCTGTGTTCCAGATTTCTAGCGGACAACATATAATTGTGATGAAATGAACAGGATTTCATCTCATCATGTTGAGCAAACACCATGGAGAATTATAATATTAATAAGAAAGATAAGATTCTGCACTGAAAATGGTAGAAATTTAGTTATTTTTCTTTGAGTAAGAACACTGATCAATTAAAATCCAAAAAAGTACGGATGGATAGCTGGTTTTATCCTTTAGGTAAAATTTCCTATTCATTTTCAGGAAGAAAAATATACTTGAATAATGAATAGTTACGCAGGGAAATAAAGATGAAGTTAGCCCGTGCCGAACAGATGCGGCGGATTGATCTGAAAACGATTGAAGATATAGGTATACCCGGAATTATTCTTATGGAAAATGCCGGACGCGGAACTGTGGAGTCCATTACAGGATTCTACGGTTCCGTAAATAAGAAAAAAATCGCAGTTTTTGCCGGCCCGGGTAACAATGGCGGTGATGGATTTGTTATTGCACGATACCTGGATCAACTGGGTGCGAAAGTAGTAGTTTTTCTCCTTGTTGATGCAGACAAGGTGAAAGGTGATGCAGCCGTTCATTTCCGCGTAATTGATAATCTTGGAATTCCAATACGATACATTATCAGTGAGGATGATTGCCGAGAGTTACAATTTGATTGTTACGACCTGATTGTTGATGCCCTGTTTGGCACCGGGTTGAAGCGCTCCGTTGAAGGACATTTCTTTTATACTATTGAACGGATTAATAAGTCCAATTCCCCCGTAATTGCTGTCGACATTCCCAGCGGGGTCGACAGCGATACCGGAGTTATATGCGGGACCGCTGTCCACGCTGATTTAACGGTTACTTTTGGCCTAGCCAAGCCTGGGCATTTTATTTGCCCGGGAAGAGAGAAGGCCGGAACCGTGAAAGTCGTCGATATTGCAATCCCCAACCAGATTATTGTTGAGGAACATTTTTCTTACGAACTTCTCGACAAAAAATTTGCGGATAAACTTATTGCCCCCCGCGCCCTCAACGTCCATAAAGGAACTTATGGACATCTTCTCACGATTGCTGGCTCAACGGGAAAAACAGGAGCAGCCATCCTCTCGTGTCTCGGGGCTCTTCGTTCAGGTGCTGGCCTAGTGTCTCTTTGTGCGCCTCAATGCCTTAATGCTATTTATGAATCAGCGCTTCATGAGGCAATGACTGTGACGATTAAAGGGAATAATGAGGGGGCGCCGATTATCGATGATTTGCAAACAATTACCAAGATGTTGGCAGGTAAGCAGGCTGTTGTCGTTGGCCCTGGAATTGGCACAGCCGAAAAAACGGCTGAGTTGGTTAGGCACATCTATCAGCATGTGGATATCCCCATTCTCTGCGATGCAGATGCTTTGAATATTCTGGCCATGAAAGAAAATTCTTTAAAAAAAGGAGTGAATGCCGCTCGCATTATAACTCCTCACCCTGGAGAAATGGCTCGTCTGATTGGTGAATCAGCATCCTTTGTTCAGAAAAACAGGTTGCAGGTGGCGCATAAATTTGCCGTTACAAATAATGTTTATCTTGTATTAAAAGGGGCTGGCAGTATTATTGCTGATCCGGATGGAAAGATAGCAATAAACCCAAGTGGAAATCCTGGCATGGCGGCCGGAGGTATGGGAGATGTTTTGTCAGGGATTATAGGTGGTTTGCTCGTTCAGGGATTTTCTCCCTGGCAAGCCTGCTGTCTTGGAACATATACCCATGGTTTGGCCGCTGACCGACTGGCGTCAAAAACACCTTATGGGTATCTTGCGGGTGAAGTAGCTGAAACTTTGCCAATAATCATCCATGAATTATTAAACAATAAATGAGGGTAACAATGCTTTGTGCAAAAGATATCATGACCAAGAACGTAATAACTGTAACGCCGGATTTTGCCGTTGATAAGCTTGCGTCTTTATTATGGGAGAAGGAGATCAGTGGTGCTCCAGTAATAGATGCTGAAGGACTTGTTATAGGTGTTGTAACGGAAAGCGATCTTATTGATCAGACAAAAAAAATTCATATCCCTACGATGATTTCTTTTCTAGATTCAGTCATCATGTTTGGTAGCGCTGAAAAAGTGGAAAAGGAAATCGGCAAAATAACTGGAACAACTGTCAGTGATATTTGTACAAAAAAATTTATATCTGTAAACGAAGATACGCCTCTCGATGAAATCGCCACAATCATGGCCGAAAAAGCAGTTCACACATTGCCGGTTCTGGCGGGTCAGCAACTCGTTGGTGTCATAGGGAAAAAAGACATCATTAAGACTCTTGCCAAATAACTTTTAATTTAACATTTCCACTGGCCGCTTTTTTAAAATGAATTTAATGAATTTATTGTTTTGACGGGCACAATTTTTTCCATGGGGCGTTTTTAAAAGTATTTTTATTCAGATTTTCTGAATATTTTTTTTACAGGAAGATCCACCCAAAATAATCTGGTGAATTTTTGAAGACTTCTGGTCCAAGAATTTTCTCAAGTTTATTTTTAGTATCCAGTGGTTTACTGTTTTTTTACCGAAATAACTCTCCATATTGATGTCTTGGATCAAAACAGGAATATTTTTTATAAATATTTCCTTAAATGATGTCGGTGGTGGCCCAAAGAATCATTCTCTTTATTTTATTGCGGATATGATTGAAATTTAGTTTTTTGTATATAGAACAAATCGATAAAACGTTAATTGAGCATTTCTTTCCTAAGTTATGCATATTTAATCTATCAAGATGGTGTAACGCAGGACAGTTTGATTTTAGATACAGATACGAGGCCCCACGTACGAGGGAAAAGATATATGCTGATTCGCGATTGGATGGCAACCAACATTCTCAGTGTAGACGAAAACACTTCACTCATGCGAGCCAGTCGCGTTATGAAGGAGTATGCGATCCGCCGTCTGCCCGTCCTGGCAAAGGGAAAACTTGTTGGCATATTGACAGACCGTGATGTAAAAGATGCTTCACCTTCCAAAACCACCTCTCTTGATGCCCACGAAATGAATTATCTCCTCTCTGAAATGAAAGTCAAGGAGGTAATGACACCTGATCCCATTGTGATTCACGGTGACGAGTCTCTGGAAAAAGCTGCTCTTATCATGCTTGATTGCAAGATATCCGGTATTCCGGTGACAGATCACTCCGGTAATCTGATTGGAGTTCTCAGCGAAACAGATGTCTTGAGAGGGTTCATTCGAAGCTCAGGAATTCAAGATGGTACATTGCACTACGTTCTCGACCTGGTCGATGAACCTGATGCTGTCTCCCAGGTCGTTGCAATATTGCGCTCACATAATGCCAGAATTATCAGCGTTTTGACTTCATTCACCGACGTACCAGAAGGGATGAAACGGGTTGCGATCCGTGCAATGGTTGTTGACAACGATTCGCAACAAAAAATTGCCCAGCTTTTAAAGGAAAAATTCAGAGTGATTTTTTTAGGGAAAGATGATTTGCAAAATCTCCCCAAAAAACAGAAATAGCTGTGGAAAGGAGTAAATCCCGCTAAACGGGTGTACAATTTCCCATTTATTGCCCATTTTCCCCGGAGGAAAAAGAATTATCTCCTTCTTCCTGTTGTTCCAACCAAGGCATCCTATCTTTTCTGAAGGCCATCCATGTAGATTTGTCAGTATTTGCAGGATTAAATTTTCCAGTCTCCATATCAATAGGTAAAAAGACAATATTTTCAGGAACGGGGAAATGTTCAGTCCTCATAGGGACATGTTGCATAAAATCAAGCCAGACAGGGGCGCAGGCAAGACCACCGGTTTCGTTTTCGCCGAGAGAGAGCATTTTGTCAAAGCCCATCCAGACTCCGCAGACAACCTCAGGTGTATAACCGATAAACCAAGCATCGCGGAATGTATCCGTAGTTCCTGTCTTGCCGGCAGCATCGACGGGCAAACCAATCGCTTTTTTCCCTGTTCCTCCCTCAATAACGCCCTGCATAATATTAGTGAGCAGATATGCAGTTTCCTCCGCTAGAACTTGTCTCTTTCTCGAACTGAATGATTCCAATATATTCCCGTTTCGATCAAGTACTTTTGCGATGAGTGCAGGACTTGACGCTTTGCCCCCATTCGCAAATGCCGTATAAGAGCCGGTGAGTTCCAGAAGACTGACCTCAGATGCACCCAAAGCAAGAGAGAGGTTTTGGTTGTTAATCGGCGAAGAAATTCCTAAATCTCTGGCAAGCCGCCTTACCGGTTCAATTCCGATCTCTTGAAGAAGTTTAACCGTGACGACGTTCCTTGAATGGATAAGTGCATATTGCAAGGTTGTAGGACCGATAAATCTTCCGTCAAAATTTTTGGGTTCCCATGTGGTTCCGGGTTTCCCTCCCGGCAGTGCAAGAGGTTCGTCGAGAATTATCGATGCTGGTGTAAAAGTTCTCTCCAAAGCGGCGGCATAAACAATTGGCTTAAAAGCTGATCCTGGTTGTCTTTTTGCCTGTGTCGCTCTATCAAACTGACTTTTATTAAAATCTGTGCCTCCGACCAGAGCCCGTACCTCACCACTGCCTGCATCCATCGCAACCAGTGCTGCTTGGGGAAGGTTGGCCATTTTCTTTGTCCGGCGGACAACCCATTTTGCAACCCCTCTTCTTACCGCTTCGTTGGCGGCTTTCTGCAATTCCGGATCAAGGGTCGTTTCAACTGTAAGGCCTCCTTCCAAAAGAGTTTGAACGCCATATTTTGTCTGAATATATTTTTTGACGTATTCTATGAAATATCTTGATTCATCATTGCTTTCGGATGGCGCACCCCATAGAAGTGGACGGGCAAATGCCTTCCTTGCCATGCTCGCCGTTATATAACCCTCTTCTGCCATTCGGTTAAGGACATATGCCTGTCTCTGTTTTGTTAGATCAAAGTGCTTGAAGGGGGAATATCTGCTTGGTGCCTGGGGTAATCCTGCAAGAATAGCAATTTCTGCAAGGTTTAGTTCTGCCGCCCTTTTTCCAAAATAGACTCTGGCAGCAGCGTCGACACCATAAGCCCCTTCACCAAAATAAATCTGGTTGAGATATATGTGGAGAATTTCTTTTTTACTAAGAACTTTATCGATTCGATAGGCGAGGATAGCCTCCTTAACCTTCCTTGTGTATGTTTTTTCAGGAGAAAGCAATAACGCCCGGGCTACCTGTTGGGTAATGGTACTCCCTCCTTGTCCTTTTTCTCCTTTACGCAGGTTATTGATCAAAGCGCGTAGCGTTGAGAGGACATCAACACCGCCGTGTTGAAAAAAACGGGCATCTTCGGCTGCAACAAATGCAAGAGGAAGATCTTTTGGCATACTGTCAATCGGGACAACGAAACGGTTTTCGGTAAAAATAGTGTCAAGCTGTCTGCCATATCTGTCGAGGATAACAGTCGTTGTCGGCGGATTATATTTTCCCAGGGAACTGATATCAGGAATATTAAGTGACAAAAAAATATAAAGAATTACACCGATGCAGAGAGTAAGCAGTCCGGCAATCGATAGAAGAAAGAGAGAAATATGGACATGACCCCATACCCATGTTCTTTTTTTGTTGTCAGATGTATTTCCTGCCGTCATCGGCTTGTTAAGGAGGATTTGGTGTGTATTGATTTACTCTGATCAGAATAAAAAAAAGGCCACTCATTCGAGCAGCCTTTTTTACCGACAAAGGGTATCAGATAAAAAGATTATTCTTTATCATCTGAACCTTTATGACATTCTTTACATTTCTGTGGGCCTTTTTTCATTTCTTTGTGGCACCCTTTGCAATTGGTGTGAGCCGCATCTTTAAAGGTTGCGATTTTTTTATCCATGCCTGCAGCTTTGTAGTGGCATGTTTCACATTTCTCAATCTTCATGCCGTCGACATAAGGAGTCTGTTTGCCGTCAGCGCCTTTACCATGGTGGCATTCTTTACAGGCGATTTTATGATCAACCTGGTGTTTTCTATGCGCGAACTCTGCGGGTTTGGGTTTTTTTGCGGCGTCAACAGTAGCCTGAAGTACCATATTTTCAGGCCCTTTGTCGGTTTCAGCTATGGCGGAACTCATAGCCGTGAAACCAGCAAGGAACGCAAAAGCAGTAAAACAGACAATGGTTTTTTTGAACATGTTCATTCTCTCCTTGATTTGAATTATGTTACTTAACCTAACACACATAAAAAACTGGATAATGGGTTCCTT
>QKJV01000166.1 GCA_003249165.1 Desulfobulbaceae bacterium
AGTGATTCTGTTCGTTTGAGGATCATGCCGGACGCCTCGGCTAATTCCCTGTACTGGATGTCGATTTCGTAGAGAGTTTCCACATGGTCGGATACAAAACTGATCGGCACCATCAGTACTTTTTTGCAGCCTTGGGCCGCCAGTTTCTCGAGTGTTTCCGGAGTGGAGGGCGAAAGCCATTCAACTGGACCACTCCTGCTCTGAAAGCAGAGCAGTCCTTTTAGGTTGGTGATTTTCTCAACCGCCTTGATGGTTTTATTCATGTCATTCAGATACGGATCTCCTTCCTTGATAAATTGGACCGGGAGGCTGTGGGCGCTGTAAACAAGCTGCACGTCGCCGTCAGGAAATCCTTTCATTCCCTCCAGGATGGAATCGGCCAGACAGCGGATATAGTCGGGCTGATCAGGCCAGGCAGAAACTTCTGCTATATCAAAAAAACCACCAAAGGCGGTGGCGGCGCGGCGCAGGTCCTCAAGAGAGGAGCCGGTTGTCGCTTTGGAGAAGTGCGGATACAGAGTCAGGGCAATGATACGCGAGATTTTGCGGTCGGCGAATTTTTGCAGGGTTTCCCCGGCAAATGGCTGCCAGTAGCGCATGGCCATATCAACCGTAAAGCTGCCGTTCGCGGCAAGCTCCTTTTCCAAAGCCTTTCCCTGTTGCAGTGTGAGTTTTTTCAGGGGGGAACCACCACCGATCAACTCGTATGCTTTCCTGCTTTTCGGGGCACGGCGCCTGGATATCATCCACGCAATTGGCTTTTGCAGAAAAGCCGGCCCCAAACGGATAATTTCCCTGTCGGAAAAAAGGTTATAGAGAAAAGGCTGGACATCGTCCAGGTACTCAGGCCCGCCAAGATTCAGCAAAATAATGCCGATAGTTTGCTGTTGGCTGGCCATGGTCAGACTCTCCATTCCAGCTTGGTCATCAGGCGGGATGCGAGTTGCTCGGGAGAAAAATCAAGAAATTCGAAAATTCTTTTTTCCATTGCGAGGCACTTGGCAAAATTTTCCTGGATGAGATCCTGCCGGGCGGGATTGTTACGGGCATAACGATCCAGAATATACTCCAGCCGTTCATGAAGAGAGACAACCTGATCATGGTTCACCCGTTTATCTGCATAATAAACGATTTCCTTTTCCGTAATCAGCCCATTGTTGTTGCCTTTTATTACCACATGCTGCTCCACGATTTCGCTGAGTTCCAGATAGCCGTGTTCCCGACAGATTTCCCCCCCGATCCGGGCGTGATCGCACCGGCCGTTAAGGCACTGTGTTTTTGCGATGTCGTGGAGTAAGGAGGCTGAAACCACCAGATCCAGATTCAGCGACATACTGCCCCGAGTTACAAGGTTATCCGCGATCAGTTCAGATACCCTGGCCACCACTCTTGAATGGGCCCTGATGTTATCCAGCATCCGGTAATCTTCCATCAGCTGCAGGCAGGTTTCAACTGTGGGAATATTCATGCGGCCTCCCTTCCCCTACCTGGCTGACAGACGATGTACGGTATCAACGACGAATTTAGCCTTTTCCGGCGGGGTTTCCGGTAAAATACCATGCCCAAGATTGAAAATATGGCCGCGGGCCGTTTTCCCTTCTTCAAGGATGGCAGCAATTCTTTTTTCCAGTTTATCCTCGGGCAACAGCAGAGCACAGGGATCCAGATTGCCTTGAACCGAAATATCGGGACCGAAAACCTTAACGGCATCGGCGAGACTGACACGCCAGTCAATCCCCTGGACATCAGCGCCGCAGGTCTTTGACAGATGCATCAGGGTGGCACCATTATTGGCGAAATAAATCAGCGGTACCCCTGCAGGTTTAAGGGCCGTCATTATCTTTTTCACATATGGCAGGGCGAACTCCGCAAAATCACAGGGGGCGAGGGCGCCGGCCCAGGAATCAAAGACCTGCAGGGCCTGTGCACCTGCCTCAACCTGGGCCTGCAGATAGCTTATGGTGCATTCAGTTACCTTGTCGAGCATGGCTCCGTATAAATCGGGCGCGGAATACATCATTTTCTTTGTCTGAAAAAAGCTTTTTGAAGAACCACCCTCCACCATGTATGTCGCTAAGGTAAAAGGGGCACCACAGAAACCGATGAGCGGGACCTTGTCAATAAGTTCACGGCGCAGCAATCGAATAGTGTCCATTACATAGCCGAGTTTTTCAAAAGGGTCGGGAATAATAAGCCTCTCGACATCGCTCCGGCTGCGAATTGGTTCGGGCAGCACGGGGCCTTGTTTTTCGCGAAATTCAAGGGTCATTCCCATGGCGTCAAGAACTACGAGGATATCTGAAAAGAGTATCGCTGCATCAACTCCGAGAATGTCAACGGGCTGCAAAGTGACTTCGGCTGCGAGTTCGGGGGTTTTACAGAGTTCCAGAAACGTCACCGAACCGCGAACTTTATGATAATCAGGCAGATATCTGCCTGCTTGCCGCATTATCCAGATCGGGGTATAGCTGACGTTTTCTCCTTTGCATGCTTTAAGAAAGTTTGTCTTCATCTTCAGTTCCTTGATAAATGATGGTGAGTCGACAGCTCCATGAAGTGGCGTAATTCCCCCAGTATGTTTTGAAACACATTTAATTTTTGCAGTTTTTCATTGCCGCCGGGATGTGGGAGCAGAATGGTTCTTCTGCCATGTAATCACCGTGCATTGCATATGCACGGGCTCGGCACCCGCCGCAGACATTGACATATTCGCACGAACCGCAACGTCCCTTATAGGCTTTGAAGTTGCGCAGATCCTGGAAAAGTTTTGCGTTCTCCCATATCTCTTTAAAGCTTTTTTCCCTGATATTTCCGGCGCTCATTGGGAAATAACTGCAGGGCAGGACATTACCATCCACATCAATGAGACAGATAAGTTGTCCGGCAAGACATCCCTTGGAACCGCCTGTCGAAAACTTCAGACTGCGGCGCTGGAAATCATCGCCTGTCTGCTTTTTTTTCTGCAGGACGATTCGGTAGTAGCTCGGTGCGCAGGTTGGCCGGACAAGAATATCGTTTTCCTCTTTTTCCATGTCATAATGCCATTCAAGAAGATCTTCGTAATCTTCTCGCGAAATCAGTTCCTTCATGATCTCTTCACCCCTTCCGGTTGGAACGATCATGAACATATACCAGGCAGTGGCACCGAGGTCCTTGGCCAGTTTATAGATTTTGGGGATTTCTTCCTGATTTCTTTTGGTGAAAGAGGAATTAATCAAAAAGGGAATCTCATGTTTCCGGAAAAGTGCGGCTGCATTCAGAGTGCCGGCAAAAGCTCCGGCCTGGTTACGGAAATTGTCGTGAAATTCGGCGGTGGAACCATCCAGACTCAGAGACACCATTTTAATCCCGGCATTCTTAATCTTAAAACAGGTTTCTTCCGTAACCAGTGTGCCGTTGGTGGCCAGGCACATGCGAAGTCCCTTCCCTGTCCCATAGGTTGCTATATCAAAGACATCATGGCGCAACAATGGCTCACCACCGGAAAGGACGACCACAGGGCTGGCGTAGGAGGAAATGTCGTCAAGTATCCGATGTGCTTCCTCCAGGGAAAAATCGGGATGCCCCTTAATCTCAAGTGACGAAGAAGAGCGGCAGTGAACGCAGTTGAGGTTGCAACGTCTGGTTATTTCCCATGCAATCCATTTGGGCTCGAATTTCATAGAGGTTTTTGTCCTTTCCTGGTTGTGCGGGCTGCCCCGGTTAAGTGTTCTTACAGGTAATCAGCAGCTACGCCCGCAAGCTCACTACGTTCACTTTTTTTCAGGGTGACGTGACCGTGAATCGACAGCTCTTTAAGCCGCTCAACCGTATATGTTAAACCGTTGCTGCTTGAATCAAGGTAGGGGTTGTCGATCTGATAAGGATCGCCGGTCAGCACCATTTTTGTGCCTTCCCCGGCCCGACTGATGATTGTCTTGACCTCATGGGGCGTGAGGTTCTGGGCTTCGTCTACAATGACGAACTGGCCGGAAATCGACCTGCCTCTGATATATGTCAGGGCCTCCATCTCGACAATGTGGTCTTTAAGCAGCTTGTTGACCTTGTTCTGCAATGATTCATCATCCTGTCGATTTTTTGGGGGATGGCCGCTGCCCATAAGAAAGGTAAGATTGTCGAAGATAGGCTGCATCCAGTGGGCCAGTTTTTCTTCCTTATCGCCTGGCATATAACCCAGATCTTTGCCCAGCGGAATAATCGGCCGCGATACAAGTATCTTTTCGTAGCGCTTATTAATAATGACTTCTTCCAGCGCGGCTGCAAGTGCCAGAAGGGTCTTGCCTGTTCCCGCCTGGCCTACCAGTGTTACGATCTGGACACTCGGATCGAGTAAAAGTTCCAGACTCATACGCTGTTCCTTGCTGCGAGAACGGATCTGCCAGGCGCTATCATACCCTGGATTCAGGCGCACCAGTTTTTTTTCGCTGATAGCGCGGGCCAGGGCGCTGTGCTTTGGATCAGCCTCGTCCTGCAGTAAAACAAATTCGTTTGGCAGGAGCTTCAGGTTCTCTGCATCGACTTCCCGTTTTTCATAAAGGAGATCAATAACCTTAGCCGGAACCTGCTCCTCACGGTAACCGGAAAAAAGCTCATCGAAATTAACTTTCTGTTTCTCAAAATCCATAACGCCGATGCCGAGAGCATCTGCCTTAAGACGGGCATTAATGTCTTTTGAGACAAAAATAACTTTTTCCCCTTTTTTAAATAGTGTATAGGCTACGGCGAGAATCCTGTTGTCCGGAACCTTCATGTTCAGGCCGGGACATTCAAGCTCATCTCCTTCTGTAACAATTTTGAGAATACCGCCATTTTCCATCTCCACGCCCTCCGACAGTTTTCCGTGGCATCGGAGATGATCCAGGTCTCTTATAACCTTGCGGGCATTACGACCGAGTTCGTCACTGCGGGATTTGAATTTGTCCAGCTCCTCGATGACCGACATGGGCAGCACGACGTAATTGTCGGTAAATGAAGTGATTGAGTCCGCATTATGCAGAAGAACGTTTGTGTCCAAAACAAAGTATTTACGCATGAAAGTGTGCCTCGTTGCGGCTTGGGAATTACAGGGAAATTAAAGGTGCCGACCAGATTAGTATGAAATATACTGAATCCGCAAGTAAAACTTGTCCAAAAATTGATACGGCATGTCACACGGTATTATGCTATAAATAACAACCATGAAAATCGCTTTGACACAAATTAATCCGGTAATTGGTGATTTTAACGGTAATATCGAAAAAATAATCAGCCGGATGCAAATCGCCCGCAATGCAGGTTGCGAGCTGGTAATATTTCCTGAGTTGGTCGTAAGCGGCTATCCTCCGCAGGATTATCTCGAGCATGAGGCATTTCTGGCTCAGCAGGAAAAGGCCATTGATACACTGATCGAGAGAACCCAGGGTATTGCCGTTCTCTGTGGGGCTATCACCCGTCATACCGGCAGTACCGGGAAACCATTGCATAACAGTGCCTTGCTCATTTCCCAGAGAAATATTATTTTCAGAGCTCATAAGCGCCTTCTGCCCACGTATGATGTTTTTGATGAGGCACGTTATTTTGAACCCGGGAAAGAAAGCCGTCCCATTGTTTTCAAAGGGATTCGTCTGGGAATTACCATCTGTGAAGATATTTTTAATGACGAAGACAGTTTTCCTCATCCTCTGTATCAAGCAAACCCTGTGGCCGACCTGCAGCAGGCCGGCATTGACCTGCTGATAAATATTGCCGCGTCACCTTTCACCATAGGTAAACAGGAGTTGCGGCGGACAATATTTTCCCAGATCTGCCGCAAATATCATCTTCCTTTGATTTATGTGAACCAGGTTGGTGGGCAGGATTCAGTACTTTTTGATGGAGCCAGCATGGTGTTGGGCGATGATGGAACTCTCTGCCACCAGGCGGCCTCTTTCAAGGAAGATATGGTCGTCATAGATACGGGACAGATTCAGGGGGCGCAACTTCCTGCTGCGCAGAATGAAACGGAACTTGTTTTTCAGGCTTTGGCAATGGGGTGCAGGGATTATATAAAAAAATGCGGTTTTTCGAAAGTGCTGCTGGGATTAAGCGGCGGCATCGATTCGGCCCTGACCTGTGCCATAGCATGTGAGGCTTTGGGGCCGGAAAATGTTACGGGCATAGCTCTTCCCTCACCATACACCTCATCTGCAAGTATCGAGGATGCCAGAGGTTTGGCCGAAAATCTCGGTATTCGTTTTGAAATTGTTGATATTTCATCCACGTTTGCTTCTTTTCGGCAAACGTTATCGCCACTTTTTGCCGGGTTGAAGGAAGACGTGACAGAGCAGAATATCCAGGCGCGTATCCGGGGGACATTGCTTATGGCTTTGGCCAATAAATTCAATGCCCTCCTGCTTTCTACCGGCAATAAATCGGAAATGGCGGTAGGATACTGTACTCTGTACGGGGACATGGCGGGAGCGTTATCACTGCTTTCAGACGTCCCCAAGCAGATGGTTTATGCACTTGCGCGATACGTCAATTGCCAGCAGGAAATCATTCCGGCGCGGACCATAAGCCGTGCCCCCAGTGCTGAGCTGGCGCCTGATCAGAAAGACCAGGATGATCTTCCTCCTTATGAGGTTCTCGATCCCATCCTGACCGCCTATCTGGAGGAACATCTTTCCATCACCGAAATCGTCAGTCGTGGTTTTGACCGGAATATGGTGGAAGATATTGTCCGCCGCATCAAGCGCAACGAATATAAACGGCAGCAGGCCGCCATGGGACTGAAAATTACATCCAAGGCCTTTGGTTTCGGCCGCAGGTACCCCATCGCCCAGATATTCAGGGAGTAAGATGGCATCTTCCCGAGTCGCTCTCTTTTTCATAGTGCTCTGTGTTCTTTTCCTTGTCATTCGGGAAAAGATGACCAGCCGGCCGGACCGCTTGTATCAGACAACAGCCGGCCATGTCGAAATGTGCCTGAGCTGTCATAAAACCGAAAAGCTCGATGGAGCACACGATCGTTTGGTGGTTGGCTGCTCACCGTGCCATCTGGGTGATTTCCTGGCGATTGATAAGAAAAAGGCACATGAAGGGATCGTGAAAAATCCCGGAGACCTGCGCTTTGTCGAAAAAACATGCGGGATTGAGGGCTGCCATGCCGCCGACGTGGAAAAGGTCAAGAATTCCCTTATGGCGACCAACCGAGGGATAATTGCCACCCTGCTCTATTACTGGGGAGAGGCACCGAATCAGAACGGCGATTATTCGGTGGAAAAGTTAATTGCGAGCGGCCAGACTTCCCTTGCTCTTGATTATTACCGTAAATTGTGCGGCACATGTCATCTCTGGAAGCAGAAAGGAGACCTGCCGGGCTTTTTTGGTGAGAAAGGAGGAGGCTGCTCTGCCTGTCATTACGTAAGGAATGATAGTATCCCGCCGAAGGAGTCTGAAAAATTCCATCCGCAGATCATCAAGAAAATTCCGGTAATCAACTGTGTCCGGTGTCACAATCGGAGCGGCAGGATAGGCATATCCTATACGGGGGTATATGAGTCAGAAAATTACGGAACACCCTACAAAAATGGTGAAATGTCAGAAAAAAGGCTGCCGGGGGACCGCTATTACATCGATCTGCCGCCGGATGTTCATTATGAGAGAGGGATGTCCTGCATTGATTGCCATACCAGAAATGAGATTATGGGTGATGGTACCAACTATGCCCATTATGAACAGCAACTTGAGATCAGCTGCGCTACCTGCCATGTTGAGGCAGAGCAACTGAAGGAGGGGAAATTTCCCGGCCTGACAAGGAAAGGAGAGCAATTAAATAATGTTATCCGGAACGGAGATTCCTGGGTTATCAGCAATAAAATAAATGATAAGAAACATCCCCTGAAATCTCCCAAGCCGGGAGTATGTGATTTTCCCGCTCACAAGCGGGTGGGCTGCGAGGCCTGCCATTCCCCCTGGGTTCCCCAGTGTTATGGATGCCATGTTAAACGGGATATGACGGAGACACATCTTGATAAGCTCACCTTGAAAGAGACCCCCGGCTGGTGGAATGAAGGGCGTTCGTATCTTCGTTATGAACGGCCGATGCTTGCCATATGGAATAATAAGGTGGTCATTGTTACCCCCGGTTGCCAGGATGTTGTTACGCTGATCAACAAAGAAGGCAAACCGGACAGGCAGTTTAATTCACTCACCATGGCCGCGATCAATCCGCATACCACGGCAGCCCGTGGAAGAGAATGCCGGGAATGTCATACCTCTACAAAAGTACTCGGACTTGGTGAAGGCACTGTATGGAGGGAAAACGGGGTCTGGCATTTTGCCGGAACGGATCAGGGAATTGATACTGAGGTCGGCCGTACCCCGCCGCTTGATGCCTATGTAGCTATTGACGGCACTCCCCTGCAGAAAAGTTCCCGGCCTGAGGTCCGCCCTTTTAATAAGGATGAGCTGAATCGTATCCTGCGTATTGGCCTGTGTCTGGAGTGCCATGATACGTACACTGATCCAGCCTATAAAAACTACACTTCCGGGACAAAGTGCCCGGTTTTCAAAGAAGATGAGGTAAGTAAATGATTATCACCCCCTATACAACACAGTCGGAAGAAGGAAAAAAACGTCGATCCCGACTTGTTGAACGATTTCAATTGGCCGACTCCTCCTGCCGTGAGGTGGTCGGAGAGATTCTGGAGACAATCCGTGAGCGGGGTGATGGGGCCTTGCTGGAATATTGCCGCAAATACGATTCAGCTGATATGACCCCGGACCAGCTCCAGGTCACTGAAGCAGAGTTGCTGGCGGCATACTCCCAGGTTGATGCCGATCTCATGCAGAGCCTCCAACTGGCAAAAGAAAGGATAACCACCTTTCATGAAAGGGAAATGGAGCAATCCTGGATTATTACCCGGGAGGACGGTTCCATTACCGGCAGGCTGGTGCGGCCGGTTGCCTCGGCTGGTCTTTATGTGCCAGGAGGTCAGGGGGGCAAAACACCACTTGTTTCTTCCGTGTTGATGAATGGCATACCCGCTGCTATCGCGGGAGTCGGCAGACGGGTCATGGTTACGCCGCCAAATGCCGAGGGCAAGGTGCATCCGGCTTTGCTGGTCGCTGCCCAGGAGATCGGCATTCGGGAAATCTATAAGATCGGCAGTGCATGGGCCATTGCTGCTCTGGCCTATGGGACTCAGACCATTCATGCCGTTGACGTCATAGTTGGTCCTGGAAATCAGTATGTCACCGAGGCCAAACGACAGGTAGCCGGCAGGGTCGGCATCGATATGATCGCGGGGCCAAGTGAGGTGCTCATCGTTGCGGATCATACAGCAAAACCGGCCTTTATTGCTGCGGACATGCTTGCCCAGGCAGAGCATGACCCACAGGCTCTGGCTATTTTGCTGACAACGAGCAGTGACGTGGCAGATCGTACTGTTGGCGAGCTGGAGTCCCAGTTGCGATTACTGAGTCGTGAAGACATTGCCCGACGGTCACTGACCGATCGAGGTACCATTCTGGTATGCGCATCCCTTGATGAAGCAATGGAGATAGCCAACGACATTGCAGTCGAACATCTGGAACTCATGGTAACGGATCCTTTTTCATGGTTGCCTGTCATCCGTCATGCCGGCGCTATTTTCCTTGGTGATTATTCCCCTGAGGCCTGTGGGGATTATGTTGCCGGGCCGAACCATGTTTTGCCAACCATGGGGACCGCTCGTATTTCTTCTGCTTTGGGAGTCGAAACCTTTCTGAAGAAGAGTAGCGTTATTTCCTGCTCTCGTCGGGCTTTTCTGGCGGATGCCGGTCATATACAGACTCTGGCTAATCTTGAAGGCCTTACCGCCCATGCCCGATCCGTCTCAGTGCGTCTGGATGAGCAAAAGTAGTTTTTCAAATGGACTGTGGCGAGATTATACAGCGCGGTTGTGCTGAATTGGGGATTTTGTTGGAAAATCGGCAAACTATCGACAGGCTGGTTACCTATTATAGCGAGCTTGTCAAATGGAACCGCAGGATGAATCTCGTCG
>QKJV01000328.1 GCA_003249165.1 Desulfobulbaceae bacterium
TCGACAAAGGTAAGGTGCAGATCGAGGATGGGACGGCAGATATGCAGCACCTCGTCTTTGTCCCTGCAGATAATCGGGAATTCCCAACGCCGCATTTCATAGCCTTTCATCCAGATCCCTGAAAAAAGCTCACCTGTTATCTTGTCGCTCATAAAAACGTACTTATAGACATTATCCCCATAAAGAGCGGAGAAAATCTGCCTTTCTACCTCTGAACTGCCTTGAACATAAAGAGCAGACCAAGGTTCAAAATCGTCTGTGTCAAGGCGGAAAAGATGGGTTGCTTCGTCGGTGAAAGCCCACTGGGCATGGCAGACAGTACAGTCTGCCTGTCCTTTAAATCTATCGTGAACCGGATTTCTCATTTGCGGCACCTCAAGCGTTTTGCCGCTCAGACGGCAGGTCAACCGTAAGGTACCATTTACCCGGCTGAGGTTGTCAAGTGGCAGTTCTGCACCTGCCTGTTGCAGATGACACGAGACGCAGGTGACTCCTGACTTGCTGTTGCCCATCAGTTCGGTGCCGGAGTGGCAGTCGATACAGGCAAGTCCGGAGAGACTGTGTATGTCTGCTGATAGCTGGTGATATTCGACGCCGTATGGACGGAGTGTTTTGCCTTCTTTTGTATAGGGTGTCCGGTAATCCCAATGAAAGTCATGTTCGAAACGTCCGGCATAGTCGGCTCCGACGAAATTACCGTAATGGCAGTGGAGACACTGACTGTCCGGGGGAGACTTTATGAAAGTGTGGGATGTTGCCTTGCCGGCGGAAAATTTTATGTGACAGGCTGCGCAACCGGTACCGTGCCGTGTTTCAGGATATTGATCTCCGCTGTAGTAGACATGGCAACGCAGACAGCGGCGTCTGAGCATGTCTTCGGCCAGGGCGAGCTTACTGCCTATTTCCTCATGCTGGGGAATGGCAACAAGTGAATCAAGATCCTGTTCCGCACCGAAAGCCCGGCGGATGGAGTTGACTTCTTTTTTCAAGGTGAAATGCAGTGACTGGGTTGCGCTGGTAACCTGTCGGGTATGGCAGGGAGCGCAGGTTTTGGCAAGATGCCGGGGATGGGCCGGCTCTCTGAGCATATTCAGGTGAGCGGCTTCCTTTGAGGCCGCTGGATCACTCCCTCCATGACAGACTATACAGGGGATTTCGGAATGTTGTTTGTCAAATTCAAATTGGTGACAGTCCCGGCAGGAAGAGTCCTTGCCCGGGGAGACGCCGGTAGTCTCTTTTACCACCTCGGCCTGAACGCTGCTCGAGCAACAGAAGACGAGAAGTATGCAGAAGAGTATGCGCAGGATCATGTATTACAGATAACCCGAAATGTATAAAGAGTGCAAAAAAAAATACGGAATTCCCCGGGAAATTTGTTGGGTGGTTTCTTGAAGATAATTTGCGCTTTTTTCATGGAAAATACCATGCAGTTGCTATATAGTGACCAGCATGAAAACTATAAAACAACCGACCAAAACAAAGTTTATTTTTATTACAGGCGGCGTTCTTTCCTCTCTTGGTAAGGGGCTTGCCGCTGCGTCCATCGGTGCTTTGCTTGAGAGCCGTGGTCTTACCATTACTTTACAGAAGCTTGATCCGTATATCAACGTGGATCCTGGCACGATGAATCCGTTCCAGCACGGCGAGGTATATGTGACCGATGATGGAGCCGAAACCGATCTGGATCTCGGTCATTACGAACGGTATACTTCTGCGAAATTGGGTCAGCGCCATAATTACACATCCGGTCGTATCTATCACTCGGTGATCACAAAGGAACGGCAGGGGAAGTATCTCGGCGGCACTGTGCAGGTAATTCCGCATATCACCGATGAAATAAAAAATGCCATCAACCAGCTCGATGGTGATGCGGATGTCGCCATTGTTGAAATCGGCGGCACAATCGGCGACATTGAGGGATTGCCTTTTCTTGAGGCAATCCGTCAGTTCCGTCTGGACGTGGGGCGGGAAAATTCTCTCTTTATCCACGTGACCTGGGTTCCGTTTCTCAAGGCGGCAGGTGAGGTCAAAACGAAACCAACGCAGCACAGCGTCAAGGAATTACGTGCCATCGGTATTCAGCCCGATATTCTTCTCTGTCGGACGGAAACGCAGCTTTCGCCTGAATTGAAAGGGAAAATATCCCTGTTCTGCAATGTTCCCACCGATGCTGTTATTACCGCTATAGATGTGGAGAGCATTTACGAAGTTCCCCTTTCTTTTCATAAAGAGGGCCTTGATAATAAAATTCTCGAGTTGCTGAATGTCTGGACCGGGGCGCCGCGGATTGAGCCCTGGCAGGAACTGATTCGTAAAATAAAGAACCCGGCTCACCGGGTGCTGATTGGCATTATCGGGAAATATGTGGATCTGAAAGAATCCTATAAGAGCCTGCATGAGGCATTAGTCCATGGCGGCGTAGCCAATGATACCCATGTTGAACTTCGTTATGTTAACGCCGAGGATCTGGAAAGCAAACCCGCGAAAGAGCTGCTTGCTGGTTGCCATGGTATACTCGTTCCCGGCGGCTTCGGGAAACGCGGTGTGGCTGGGAAAATCAAGGCAATCACCTATGCCAGGGAAAACAAGATTCCCTATTTCGGGATCTGTCTGGGTATGCAGCTTGCCGTT
>QKJV01000300.1 GCA_003249165.1 Desulfobulbaceae bacterium
GGACACGAACGGCCAGCAATGCTGTTAACTTTTCGATAGGTGGCGCCCTTTATCCGGATCATGATTTCAAAAAGCCGGAGATAGCCGGCAACTGCCGGAAAGCCTTGCTCCATACTCGTTTTTATGGGCCCGGAACAACGACCTTTTTTGATGGCGTGAGTCTTAATATCAGTGGGGACATCTACTATAACGAGGGAGATCTGACGCGGGCCACCGCTGAATACCGGAAGGGATTGCAGCTTGACCCAAGGAATGTCAACCTGTTGAATAGTATGGCTGTTACCTTTGCCCAGATGAATCTTTACAAAAAGGCTATCCCGCTTTTTCACGAAGTCCTTGCTATTGAACCAGCCAACTTCATGGCGCTTTATAATCTCGGATTTGCCTATCTTGCTACCGGAGAGGAGAAGAATGCGTTGGAGAAATTTGAGAAGGCATTATTGCATGCTGAGGATGATAATTTTGACCTGCTGCTGCAGCTTGGCAAACTTTATTGTAAAGCCGGTCGTTTTATTGATGCAGTAAGCGTCTTGCGCAGAGGGGAGCAGATTGGTCCGGATGGAGTACGGGATGTAAGCCACGGTGCTGTTCACCGTTTTCTCGGCGAGGCTTACAAAGGGCTGGGTGAGAATAGCAAGGCAATATCCTGTCTACAAAAGGCTGCTCGCTATAATCCTCGGGATGCCGCTGCACTGAGCATGTTGGGAGAGCTTTTTTTCCTGGAAAAACAGGGAAACGAAATTGCTCTTACTCTCTGCCGACAGGCTGTGGAGCTCAATGATGATGACTGGCGACACTGGGCCAGGCTCGCTTTGGTGCTTACTGCGCAGCAGGATTATGATGAAGCCTTGCGAGCCTTACGCAGGGCTCTTTCTCTTGATAGTCGTAATGTCAATCTTATGTTACGCCTAGGATCTCTTTATGAGTTGCGGGGGAAAATAGCCCCGGCGGAAAAGATCTACAAAAAAATTTTGCGGCTATATCAGTCTTGTGGGGAAGCTGAGGAAAGATTGGCTCTGTTGAGAAAAGAATGTTAGGAAAGTTTGTAATTTGCCTGACATTATATATATATGCTTAATTTTCAGATAGTTGAGTAATCCTGTCTGTTTTTGTGAGTATATTTTTGTTTGCAGCAAAACAAAAATTATATACTGATTTCAACGTTAAATCAAACAATTATAATAAAAGATCGTGGCTGTGTGAGCGAAATTTATTTTCGCGCCATATGTTCGCATGTTGC
The DNA here is from genome assembly GCA_003249165.1 of Desulfobulbaceae bacterium. GTDB lineage: Bacteria > Desulfobacterota > Desulfobulbia > Desulfobulbales > SURF-16 > SURF-16. Next base: position 1,241 of record QKJV01000300.1, read on the forward strand.
CCCACATTGTACCCACCTCGATAAAAAAAAAATTTCCCATTTTTTCAGAAAAATACAGGCAACTACACAATATGTTGTTGTTTGGATTCTATGATACTCAATATATTGTAAAATTGTTATTGTATAAAAAAATCTCTCTGGAGCAATATAATATTTCTGCTTGACACTTCTATTCTTTGCTTCGTATAAGGCTCTATATGGTGTAAAGTGGAGCGATAAGGTGTAAAGGGGTGAAGAATTGGGAGAGGGAGCTGTCGAGAAGCAGCCTAGCCGCTTCAGGGGTAGGTCAGAGCACGTCGTAGACGGAAAGGGAAGGCTTAATGTCCCTGCCCGTTTTCGTAATGTTCTTGTGCGTGATTATGATGAGAACGTCGTCATTACCCCCCCATGGACTTCATGCCTGCGCATCTATCCTTTACAGGAGTGGGAAAAAATGGAAACCACTCTGCTGTCCAAGGATAAAAAAGATCCCCAGTTTCAGAAAATGATCCGTTATCTGATCGGTGGTGCTGAAGAAACCCTAATCGATAAAAACGGACGTATTCAACTGCCCGTGCATTTACGGACCGCACTCGGTCTTAAAAAAGATGTGGTCATGATAGGCATGGGGCCTTTTTTTGAAATATGGTCTATGGACACTTGGCAGGCGGTCAGTACGATTACACCGGAAGATTTTGAAAAATTCGATTCAACCCTTTATGAGCTGGGTCTCTTTTAAATATGGGGACAAAACCGGTTCATCTGCCGGTCCTTCTGGATGAAGTCATCCATTATCTGAATCCACGGGATGGCGGCCTTTATGTAGATGGCAATCTCGGGCTCGGCGGCCATAGTGGAGCCATTCTCGCCGCAAGCAGTCCACGGGGCAGGGTAATCGGGTTTGATTGGGACGATGAAGCCTTGGCCGTGGCTCGCGTTCGTTTGGAGAAATACAGAGACAGAATTACATTTATTCGCCGAAATTTTGTCGACATCGGCGAAGTGCTGCAGGAGTTAAAGCTGGGCAGAGTCGATGGGCTGCTGCTTGATCTCGGCTTGTCTTCGTTGCAGCTTGATGTCAGTAACCGTGGTTTTTCCTTTCAGGGATCGGAGCCACTAGATATGCGTATGGATGTCCGGCGTGGTGAGACAGCGGCAGATCTGTTGAACAATGCCGCAGAGGAAGAGTTGGCCGATATTTTCTATTTGTATGGTGAAGAGCGCCAGTCCAGGCGTATAGCGGCTTTAGTGGTTGAAAATCGGCGAAAAGAGCCATTTGTAACCACGGACCAGTTAGTCAGGGCTGTCGAAAGCGCGGTTCCCCGTAAGTTCTGGCCTGATAAAATCCATGTAGCTACAAAAGTATTTCAGGCATTACGTATAGCAGTGAATCGTGAACTCGACAATCTTGCCAGTATATTGAAACAGGTTACGAATATTGTTAAGCCCGGGGGGAAAATCTGTGTTATCGCATTTCACTCCCTTGAAGATCGGTTGGTAAAAAGGGCTTTCCGGAATAATCCAGACCTTGAGGTAATAACTGCAAAAGCGGTTAGTGCCGGGGATGAAGAGATTCGGAGAAATCTTCGGGCAAGAAGCGCCAAACTGCGGGTTGCCGCGGTACGGGAAAAATGATGATAGCACAGTTTTCGACACGTTATACCTCCTCTGCAGGACGACGACTGAGTAAAAGAGGTCCTGGGCAGAAGCTGAACCTGGGGGGCTGGTTCTGGAAACTTACGGGAATCGTGGTGATTATGGCTACCCTGATCGGATTCGCGGGAAGCTGTTGGTTCTCGTGGTGCATCAGGAACGGTTTGGATAATCTCACCCGTGCCAGAGGCGAAAAGCATGCATTGCAGCAGGAGAGCGCCAAGCTTCAGAAACAGCGTGATAAGGAGATGGACAGAAAGCGTATCGAATCTCTCGCTGCGGCGAAGCTTGCCCTTTATCCAACAAAAGAAGAGAAACTCGGACGCGTAGCTACGGTACGGATCCCGACTGATGAATGATTACAAAGGACCGTTGGACAGCAGTTGGAAAAAGGGTGGTGGATACGGGTGGAACGATGAAAAGAGAAAAAGAACCCCCAGGCTGTGGATTCTTGTCGGATTTATCATTATTGCTATCGCGGTCGGGAGCAGCATTTGGCTGTTGTGGCGCAAGTCTCCTCAACGGGGAAATGAAAAAATCCAAAATGAGCTTGCAAAATTCAGTGAGGATTTAAAACTTGATTTTCCGCCGAAAAATGAGGCAGTTCGCCGGAAAAATATTTACGATCGTAACCTTTCGGAACTTGCCATCAGTTTTAAGGTGGATTCCATATATGTCAAGCCGCTTGAGTTTGATGATATTGAGAAAACAGGCAGAGTGCTGGCTGGTGCATTGAATCTTGATGAAAAAGATGTGCTTGATGAATTGAAAACCCAGAGGAGCTATAAGTGGGTAGTAAAAAATATTTCTCCCGAAAAGGCAAAAAAAGTAGCCGCCCTTAATTTGCCGGGAGTCTATTTTTACGAACAGGAGCAACGATTTAATCCGAGCCCTGCAAACATGGGTCAGATCCTTGGGGAAGTAAAGGACGGACATGGCCTGTCCGGGATTGAACTATTTTATGACAACCAGCTGTTGGGTAATGGTGACCAGCCTGGAAATGTGCCAAAATGCAGTTAATGCTGGAACAGGAAATGACGACACTTCTTAACGAGATACGGCCGAGTGAAACGGTTGGTGAAGCAATGACAGCCGTAAGCGCCATGGTTCTTGATGTTGACCAAGGAGAAGTGATGGCCAGTGTCAGACTGCCTTTTTTTGCCGGTGGACGAATAGAAGAGTTGAACCCATCGTCTGGCATCGACCGTATGATGCACGGACGCATCGATCCGGGATTGCTGGCTTTGATTTTTAAGGCTGCAGCGTATTTTGATCAGGAGAAACCCCCGGAAGCAGTTGAGGAACCGATTGAAAAAATCAAAGCGATCCAACCGCGAGCGGTAAAGAAAATACGAGAAGGTCCTGCACAGTCTCCCTGGATACAGCTTGAAGACGGTTCCTATGCATCTGACTGGCTGGTAGACGACCTCGAAGATGAGAAAGCAAGAGCAAAAAACGGGCAGGTGGATTTCTCTGACTTCGGTAAAATCCTGGAACGGACAGGAGAGAGCAGGCTGGATCTTCCCGGTGAAAACGGCGGCAGGGAAACCGGAATAGGTCTGCTTTGCGCTTATACAGATTTGATAAACGGCGGAAACATCGTCACTCCACATATCCTGAAGGCCCTTCTTTCCAGCAAGGGAGAGCGGGAAGAATGGCCTTGGCCACAACAGGAGAATAAGGTCATCGGCCCTGAAGCAAGCCGGGACCTTGTTCTTTTTTTACGTGAGAAGACACAGCCTGATCCTGTGGTTGTTGGTGAAGTTTTACGACCCTTAGGTGAGCAGGAGATTCAGAGTGATCAGCAAGCCGCACTCGCTGCGCCTGAGAACGCATCCGGCCGAACCGGAACGGATGCTGGGATGGAGAAATCTGAAATTAAACTCGTCCGCCACTGTCAGGGGTTAGTTTTAGCGTCGGCACCAGTAAATAAACCGGAGCTGGCAATGTTGCTTATCGTTGATGATGCAACCGTCAACCTGATGCAGGAATCACCGTTCAAACAGCACGTCGTGGCCTTCCTGCAAAATGCCCTTAAATGGCATCATCAGAAAAAGGAAGTTGCCAGGGCAACGGTGGAATCAATTTCCAGGGAGGAAATATTTCAGCGCTGGATGTTGCGCAATAAGCAATACGGATTTGATCTGCTGGGTATCAAAAGAGAGGACCCGGACATCATGATTGATGTGCGAGGCGTGAGTATCCGCAAAGCATTGCAGGATCTCGACCGCTTTAACGTGAAAGTGGTGATAGAAGGTTCCGGAGTCGTGAAAAAACAGCATCCGGAACCTGGCAGTAAAGTGAAAGAAGGAACATTGGTAATACTGAAGGCCGAAACAAAGCTTAAATAGCAGTTTTAGTTGTAATTGATGACGATGATGAGAAGGAAAAAACTGGGCAACATTTTGCTCGCGGCAGGATTGGCTATATCCTGTTACGAAGATATAAAGAATATCGAGATATGCGGCTTGACAGACGATTCGAGAAAGGCATCTCCCGGTATGCTGTTTGTTGCTGTCGCCGGATCAAGGGTAAACGGGCATCAGTTTATCGCGGAAGCCGTTGCCCTTGGCTGCGTGGCTGTGGTTGTAAACCAAAATTATGAAGAACACTGTTCTGTCCCCCTCATCAAGGTTGAAGATACCAGTACAGTTTTAGGGTATCTTGCCGCCGCCTTTTTCGATTTCCCCTGCCATAGCCTGAGAATGATCGGCATTACCGGTACCAACGGGAAGACTACCTGTACTTATCTGCTGGAGAGGCTTATCACTCAAGCTGGTGGCAACCCTGGTGTCATCGGCACCGTCAATGTCCGCTTTCAAGGATCTGAAACTCCCGCAGCTTTGACGACACCCCAGCCGGTGGAGTTGCAACAGACTCTCCGGAGGATGGTTGACGCAGGGGTAACGCATGTTGCCATGGAGGTTTCTTCCCATGCCCTCGCCTTGCAGAGGATCAACGGCATTCTTTTCGATGTCGCGATGTTCACCAATATCAGCAGGGATCATCTTGATTTTCACGGTAGCATGGAAAAGTATTTTACCGAGAAGGAAAAGCTCTTTGCTTCCTATCTCAAAGACAATGGCACAGGTGTAATCGTTTTAACTAATGGTGAAAACGGGCTCAAGGCAAATGATGTGTGGACCGATCGTTTGATAGAGATACTTAAGACAAAAGGGAAAAGTTGTCTTACCTGCGGTATTGAACGGGGGATGATCCGGGCCACGAATTTTAGATTTGACCTGCAGGGGATCAGGGCAGATATAAAAACTTCCGCGGCGGAATGTGTGCTGGAAAGTCCCTTGGTAGGTGAGTTCAACTTGTTAAATCTGCTGGCAGCGGCCGGTTGCGGGATAGCATTAGGATATGATCTATCTGCTATCTGCGCAGGGATTTGCGAGGTAAAAGGCGTTCCCGGGAGGCTGGAGAGAGTGTTGCCCGACAATGACGGTATGGCCGCTGGAAGTGCCTTTGCAACTGTTTTTGTTGATTATGCCCATACACCGGATGCGTTGAAGAATGTGTTACAGACGCTGAGATCGCTGCAACCGGCAAGGCTTATTGTCGTTTTTGGTTGCGGCGGTGACCGGGATAAGGGGAAAAGGCCGCTAATGGGTGATGTTGCAGCGAGGCTTGCCGATGTTGTCTTGGTTACGTCGGATAATCCGCGCAGTGAAAAACCGTTACAGATCATGGAAGATATTGAAGCCGGCCTGAGGGAAACAAAACTGGCAAAAATAGAGGCCAAGAAGCTCATGCAGTCGCCGAAGTCTAACGGATATGACATGATCGAGGAAAGAACCGAAGCGATCCGGCTAGCAATAAGAGGATCAAGGCCGGGTGATGTTGTTCTGATCAGCGGGAAAGGGCATGAGTGTTATCAGATAATCGGCAGTCGTAAGGTATTTTTTGACGATCGACAGAAGGCGAGAGAACAGCTTAATCTGTCCAGGCAGGCAGCGTAGAGGGAGATAAGGAGCATGGAACTTTTACGGAGCAGGGAAAATGGGTTCTGCCGTAGTACCGCCAACCCGGGGAAAACCAATTTTGGTTATGGTTTCAATACGGTACAGGACCCTGTCTGGAACTTGAGCCAAGTGCTTCTGGCAACAGGAGGACGCTTTGTCTCAGGTATGCCGGAAGCGAACTTTCGCGCCATATCGACGGATACGCGAACCCTGGAGCCAGGAGATCTTTTTGTTGCTTTGTCGGGCGAGCGTTTCGATGGTCGAGCGTTTGCCAAAGAAGCCGTCAGAAAAGGGGCTGCCGGGATAATTGTGTCCAGCATGCTTGAAGAAGAACTTCCTGTCCCCGTCATTCTAGTAGAAGATGCGTTGCGGGCGCTTGGGGACCTTGCCGCCTACCGACGATCGTCGATGCCAAATTTACAGGTAATTGCCATTACGGGCAGTTCCGGCAAGACGACGGTCAAAGAGATGTCTGCCAGTATATTGAAAGAAGAATACAATGTTTTAAAAACGGAGGGAAATTTTAACAATCTTATAGGGTTACCGCTAACGCTGCTGCGTCTTGATTCCTGTCATGATCTGGCCGTTCTGGAAATGGGCATGAACAGGCCCGGTGAAATAGCCAGAATGACGGAAATTGCCGACCCGGATGTTGCCTGCATCGTGAACATACAGAACGCTCATCTGGCCGGGCTTCACTCTGTCGAAGGAGTAGCAAAAGCGAAAGGGGAATTGTTCCGTGGGGGAAAATCATGGGCAAAATTCTGTATCAATATGGATGACAGGCGGGTCAGGGAACTGGCTCGACACTGTACCCAGGAACAAATAACCTTCGGGCGGAACCGTAATGCCTACGTCCGGGCAACACATGTGCGCAATCTGGGAGAAGAGGGGATAATTTTCACTCTTCATATCGGTTGTACAAAGGAACGAATTCATCTACACAGCCTCGGCGAGCATAATGTCGGCAATGCACTCGCCGCTGCTGCAATGGCGCACGCAGTTGGTGTCAGGATGGAACAGATCGTTCATGGGTTAATGAATTTCAAGCCGTATAACAAAAGATTACAGATTGAAACCATAGGCGGATTGAAAATTATCAATGACTGTTACAATGCCAACCCGTCCTCTATGTTGGCCGCTTTGGAAACGGTCCATGCTATGAAAAGGAACAGGAAAAGCGTGGCGATACTCGGTGATATGCTTGAGCTGGGTGAGACGAGCGATTCCGCTCATCGCCGGCTTGGTGAAGCCGTAGCATGCAAGTCGTTTGATTATCTTTTCGTCTGTGGACAATATGCCAGGAAAGTAGTGGAAGGTGCCCTCGATGCGCGCATGACGATGAAGCAGGCAAAACAGATGAACACAAAGGAAGACGTCGTTGACGCCATTGTCAATCTGATTGCAATGGGCGAGTTGAAAACCGGAGATCTGGTGCTTCTCAAAGGATCACGCGGCATGCGTATGGAAACTATTATCGAGCAGTTTAAGGTGAGGCTCTAACGATCGTCGATGCTGTATCATCTTCTTTACCCGTTGCATAACCTCTTCGGGGGCTTTAACGTTTTCCGTTACATCACGTTTCGGTGTCTCGGGGCGATTGTTACTGCTTTTTTGATTGCCATGGTTCTCGGTCCCCATTTCATCGCCTGGTTGAAACGACATCAGGTGGGGCAAGTGGTGCGGGAAGATGGTCCGGAGAGCCACTTCAGCAAGAGAGGCGTGCCGACCATGGGAGGAGTGCTGATCATTTCTTCCGTGCTTGTTTCCACCATACTCTGGGTGGATCTGACAAACAAGTTTGTCTGGCTGATTATGGCGGCGACTCTCTGGTACGGAGCAATCGGCAGCATTGATGACTGGCGTAAAATTAAGAAGAAAAATTCCAAAGGATTAAGCGCCAGAGGGAAAATGATCCTCCAGATTGCCGGCGTGGTGGCTGTAGGCACGATTCTGCTGAATCAGCCGGGTTTTGATACCTCGTTGAGTTTTCCGTTTTTGAAAGCCTTTAAGCCGGATCTGGGAATTTACTACATCCTTTTCATGGTGCTGGTGGTGGCTGGTTCTTCAAATGCTGTGAATCTTACGGACGGACTTGATGGACTGGCTATCGGGCCAACGGTGGTGACCAGCGGTGTTTATCTGATTTTTTCGTATCTTGCGGGGCATGCCGGGCTTGCTGCTTATCTGCAGATTCCTTACGTCCCAGGTGCGGGTGAGGTGAGCGTTTTTTGCGGTGCGTTAACGGGAGCAAGCCTGGGATTTCTCTGGTTCAATGCGTATCCCGCGCAGGTATTCATGGGAGATGTGGGCTCGCTTGCTATCGGTGGTGCTCTTGGTGTAGTTGCGGTTATTATCAAGCAGGAAATTTTATTGGTACTGGTTGGCGGAATTTTTGTCATGGAGGCATTATCTGTAATTCTGCAGGTGGGTTATTTCAAAATTTCCGGTGGAAAGCGAATTTTTTTGATGGCGCCATTTCATCATCATTTTGAAAAAAAGGGATGGGTGGAACCAAAAGTGGTTGTCCGCTTTTGGATCGTGTCCATTATCCTTGGATTGTTAGCGCTGGCGACATTGAAACTACGGTGAAACAGGATGACGGGTCTTAAGGATTTCATAGCATCTCCGGTTTCTCGCAGGGTTGTTGTCGTTGGCTCGGGCAAGTCTGGATTTGCCGCGATGAAATTTCTTCGCAAACTGGGTTGCCGCGTGGCATTGAGTGAGAAAGCGGCAGAAGAAAGTCTTGATCCGAGACTGCTGGGTTGGCTGAGAGAGAGAAATATATACTATGAAACGGGAGGACACCGGCTGGAGACATTCCTGGACGCTGATCTTATTGTTATCAGTCCCGGAGTGCCGCTGGAAATGGCCGAGCTGGTTGCGGCCCGCGAGAAGGGGATAGAAATAGTCGGAGAGCTTGGGCTTGGTGCTGCTTATCTTCAGATTCCAATTGTTGCGGTTACCGGCACAAACGGCAAAACCACGGTGACAAAGTTGATCGGGGAACTGCTGGAAGGGGCTGGGAGAAAGGTGTTTGTCGGAGGAAACATTGGAACACCGCTGATTGATTACCTGCTGGGGGAGCAGGATGCAGAAATAGCGGTGCTGGAGGTAAGCAGCTACCAGCTCGATACGGTACTCAGATTCAGGCCCGATGTTGCCGTACTGTTGAATATCAGTCCTGATCATCTCGACAGATATGCTTCCTATGATGATTATGCCGCGGCCAAAATGAAAATTTTTGCCTCGCAACAGTCTGAGGATATCGCAATTGTCAACGCTGATGATCAGGAAATTGTAAGCCGGCTGGAGGCTTCGCCGCTTGCAGCGCATACCCTCTGGTTTGGTCAGGAACTTGCCGGCAGACCGGGAGCCGTAGCCCGAGGTGAGGAAATTGTCCTGCAAGGCATGTTTTCCCATGAAGAGAAATTCAGTCTGCCGCCAGAACTGGTGAAATCACCAAATCGGGAGAATGCTCTGGCTGCGACACTTGCAGCACGGGTACTGGCCTGTCCGGATGAGGTCATCAACAGGGTGCTGAAGGAATTTCGCCGTCCGGCTCATCGTCTTGCTCTGGTTACCGAGATAAACGGTGTTGCCTATTATGACGATTCGAAGGCAACAAATGTCGGTGCGGTACGTTCCGCTTTGGAAGGGATGACTCGCCCCGTTATTCTTATTGCCGGGGGACGGGATAAAGGCGGCGACTATCTCTACCTGGAGGAGAGTGTCCGCGCCAAGGTAAAGAAGATGATTCTGATCGGTGAGGCAAAAGACAAGATGGCGGCTGCTTTTGCTGGAATGACCGCAATTGAGCTGGCTGATAATCTGGAGGAAGCTGTGGTCAAGGCGGCAGATAGTGCGCTTTCAGGAGATGCCGTTCTTTTGTCGCCTGCCTGCGCAAGTTTTGACATGTTCAAAAGCTATGCGGAGCGTGGTGAAAAGTTTCAAAGGGCGGTGTGGATGCTTTCAAGCAGATAGGATGAGTAAAGGACAGGATAGACCTTGTTTTTGAAGTTGAAGTGAAAAAAAAATGGAAGCTGAGAGAAAGGATTGAATGTCGTGACATTCTTACCTTTTCCTTTCAGGAAATTCGGCAATTCGAGTAGTCGTTGACAAATTTGATGACCATTTAATGAACGCTTGTTGGCGGCTGGGTGTATGGAAAATCGGGAAATAAGACTGGTTATCAGCGGAGGCGGGACAGGCGGACATCTGTTCCCTGGAATTGCAGTAGCTGAAGCGATTCTGGATCGTTATCCGAGGAGCAGGGTTTTGTTTATCGGAACCGGGCGCAGGACAGATGAACAGGCGCTGGCCGGCAGGAAATTCCAGACAACCTCGATAAACAGTCAAGGACTTAAAGGCAAAAATATTCTACAGAGTTTGTTCGCTCTTCTGCAACTGCCGCTGTCAACTCTTGCGGCCATGCAGAAGCTGCGGGAGTTCAGACCACAGCTTGTTTTCGGAGTGGGTGGTTATGTTACAGGACCGGTGTTGCTTGCCGCCCGTCTTATGGGGATTGCAACCTGCATTCATGAACAGAATTCTGTGCCTGGCATGGCGAATCGTAAATTGGGGCGTTTTGTTGACAGGATTTTTCTTTCCATTCCCGGCAGTGAGCAGTATTTCCCCGCCGGGAAATGGGAATTAACCGGGAATCCACTGCGAAGTGAGTTGATAGTAGCCGCACAGGCTATGAAAAAAAAGAAGGATAGGTTAACGATGCTCGTGTTAGGAGGGAGTCTGGGGGCGCATCGGGTGAACACGCTCATGCTGGGTAGCATGAAAAAAATTACGAATTTGATGGATTCGCTGCAGATTATTCATCAGACTGGCCGGGATGATGAGGAGATGGTGCGAACCGGCTATAAAGAACTTGGGATTCAGGCCGAGGTTAGCGCTTTTTTTACGGACATGGCAAGCCTTTACAGTCAGGCTGATCTTGTCGTTTCGCGGGCCGGAGCAACGACCCTGGCAGAAACAACTGCTTTTGGTCTGCCTATGATTCTGATTCCTTATCCCTTTGCCGCTGATGATCATCAGCGCAGAAACGGTGAATATCTGGTGCGGGACGGAGCAGCGATCATGTTTACTCAGGAAGAATTGACGGAAGAAAAACTGGCGGCAGAAATTACTAAACTGGTTAAGGACGAAAAACAACGTCTTCGTATGGGTCAGGCTGCACGGCGATTGGCCAGGCCCGAGGCTACAGCAGTGATTGTTGCTGAGTGTGAAAAACTGATTCCCGCCTGATTCGGAAAAACGTGGATGGTATTTGATTAAGAATCTGAAGAAATGACAATAAGTGTACAAAAAAACTAAACATATACATTTTGTAGGTATCGGTGGCATCGGTATGAGCGGTATTGCCGAATTGCTGCTGAACCTCGGCTACAGTGTAACCGGTTCCGATCTCCGGCAAAGCGATATCACCAGGCGGCTGCAAAGTCTCGGGGGCAGGATTTATCACGGTCATGATGCCGCATGGGTTGGGAATGCCGATGTTGTCGTGATTTCATCCGCGGTAAAAGAAAACAATCCGGAGGTGATTGCGGCACGTGAATCGTTTATCCCTGTCATTCCAAGGGCGGAGATGTTAGCTGAACTCATGCGTCTGAAGAAATATGGCATTGCCGTTGCCGGAAGTCATGGTAAGACCTCGACCACATCGCTGGTTGGTTGCTTGCTTGCAGAGGCGGGATTTGATCCCACGGTGGTTATCGGGGGGAAGGTGAACAGTCTGGGAACCAATGCCAAACTGGGCCAGGGTGAATTCCTGGTTGCCGAGGCTGATGAAAGTGATGGATCTTTTCTGCAGCTTTCTCCGGTTATTGATGTGGTGACGAATATTGATCTGGAGCATCTTGACTATTATCGGGACATCGAAGATATCAAGGACGTTTTTCTTCAGTTTATCAATAAAATACCGTTTTACGGTGCGGCGATCCTTTGTCTTGACGACGATAATGTCGCGTCATTGTTGCCGCGAATCAAGAAGCGGGTCATTACCTATGGTCTGGTCACCCAGGCGGATATAAGCGGCCGCCAGATTCGTCCGAGCGGATTGAGCACAACTTTTGAAGTCTGCATGGGTACTAAGGTTCTCGGGGATATAACAATCAATTTCCCGGGACGCCATAATGTGTTGAACAGCCTTGCTGCCATTGCGGTCGGACTCGAGCTTGAGATACCTTTTGCGGTAATCGTCAAGGCTTTGAAAAGTTTTACCGGAGTGCAGCGGCGTCTGCAGATCAAGGGAGAAACAAAAGGAATTACAATAATTGATGATTATGGACATCACCCGACGGAAATTAAGGCAACTCTTTCCGCGATCAGGAGTGCATGGCCAGGACGGCGTCTGCTTGTGATGTTTCAACCGCATCGTTATACCAGAACGCAGGGCCTGTTCAAAGAATTCTGTACCGCTTTTCATGATGCAGACATTCTCATTCTGACTGAGATCTATGCAGCGAGTGAAAGTCCGATTGAAGGCGTAACGGCAGAAAGCCTGATGTCAGGAATTAGAGAGCATGGCCAGCGGCAGGTGCATCTTGTTGCTGGCGTTGATGATCTAGCCGCGATGGTTCAGCCCATGTTGTTGGAAGGTGATATTGTTCTCACGTTGGGCGCGGGCGATATCCTTCGGGCAGGCGAACAGCTTTTATCCGCTCTTGAGTAGATTGGAAGCATGATGATATGTATATCGTTCCAGAGCATGTTGGAAGAACGGAAATGATGGCTTTCTCCCTTAACTGTGGCAAGGCGGAGCTTCCTGCCTGGGGAGCTGCATTACTGGCAGAAATGCATGGTCGGCTGAAGGGAGATGTTCTCTGGCATGTCCCTCTGGCAGAATATACCACTTTCAGGGTTGGCGGACCGGCCGAAGCGCTCTTTTTTCCAAAAGGAAGCGATGATCTGGTTCATTTGGTCAACTGTCTGAACAGAATG
>QKJV01000238.1 GCA_003249165.1 Desulfobulbaceae bacterium
TCGCCGCCGCTTTTCAAATCTGAGGATTACGCTCCAAAATAAATGATACTCCATCAAATAAGTTGGTACATCGATTGAGAAATATGCTTGCTTTGGCCAGAAACATCACTCGCTTGATGCGCTTATCCCGCATGGCCTCCATTGCATGTCCCACATAGGGAACTGCCGATGGAATATGACCCTGGGTTGGCGCAAAGCCCGGCATGCCAATGGCTTTGATCCAGGCTTGCATATCCTTCTTCTCAAGAGCTTGTGATAACACAGCCATTGCCGCAATTTTACGATAATTTTTCTGGACGACATCACCTGATCCGGAAAACTCGGTGATTTCCGGGTTGTGAAGTTCCGTTGCATATTTGTCGATATCCGTGAAACGCAACCCAAGACTTTTCAAAGGTTCCAACAGGAAGGAACGGTATACCAACTCATCAGAAGTACTTGCGCCGACAGGGACTTTGCCCACTGCACCGGCTTCAAGCCTGATAATGGGGCTGACTCCATCATCCCGCGTTACCAGAAAAGCCATGGAAGCAAGACAATCGTCCAGAATGGGTATCTTATGGATTAAAAACGGCTCAAACTTCATGCCCAGCTTGGCCAATGAACCACCGCCAACCACTACGATGCGGTCATGCAATCCGGACTGCACCATGGACCCGGCCATAATCAATGCTGAAGCCGGTGCTGCACAAAAATTTTTTATGTCAATACCGGAAGCGTTTACACAGCCACACATTTCTCCGATGGCCTTGGCCATTCCGCCACCTCCTCGTTGATAGCGGTCACCACAAGCCTCTTCGCCACAGCTGATCAGATAATCTACCTGTTCAGGTCCTATCCCCTCCCGATGCAGCAGCCATTTAAGCGCCAGCACCCCGGACGCCTTGGTACTCAGATTTTCTAAAAGATCATGTGCAACCAGATTTTCATCATCCAGGCCTTCGGCTCGTTCATCCCGATGGAAGTAGCCATAAACTCTTTCGTTGTTATAGATCGGCAGCGACGAACAAGAAAGAGCTGTCATGGGGTTTGCCTGTGTCCCGTGGATTGTCTTGCCTGCTTCAACACCAAACAGCGGATGATCTTCCAACCGTTTTTTCAGTTTTTCGGTGTCATATTCGTCTGTTTGAAAGAGTGCCGGAGTCAATACATCTGCTGATTTCAACAGGGCAAGAAAGAACTCCTGGTCTACAAGCTCGCCAAATTTGCCGATTCGCTTTTGTGTCGCCTCCTCCGGGGTTCCAGGATGCTGGTGCCACGGACGAGGTATTTCAGCCAATCTTTCCGGCGAACAATTTCCTAAAAAGGTCTGGTTAGGAGGGTAGCAAGCTGCTGCAGAAAAAGAACGAAGGGATCGCACAAGTTTTTGCTCAATATGCGGGTTCTTTGCAATTTCACGGCGGGGCTTTGAGCCGTAGCGAATCAGGTCAGGGACGTGGGCTAAACAATAGGAGCAATTTTTGATAACAGGATATGATACCATACGTTTTTTCCCTCCTCATTATTAGTATAATCATCCTCATTCACTTTGGAATATCTCAATGAAACTGCTATATTCGCTCCATGCATGTCCCTGACCTGGAAGTTTGATACCACGGAGAAATGAATGGGCTCAGAAAACAGAAATTTGTCAAGAACGGGACGGCTGTCTCGCGCTTTACTTCACGAGACAATTAAAAATTTAATTTGCCACATATACTGCTGTGTAATATGTACAATACAGGAGGAAAGGGAAAGCTGAAATCGACAAACAGATACGAAGCCGATACCCTTGACACGAACATCATACCACTGTCTTCTTCCCTCCAGGAACACATTGGCAACGACTCATAGATGAAAAAGATACTTATTACAGGTGCAACCGGACAGATTGGATCAGAACTCACACCTGTCTTACGCCAGAAATTCGGCGGCGAAAACGTTATTGCTGCCGGCCACAAACGCGAACCTGACAGAGAAATCCTGGGATCAGGGCCTTATTTTGCTCTGGATGTAAGAGATAAGCAGACCCTGCAGGCGCTTGTGGCAGATAATGGGGTTGATACTGTTTTCCATCTTGCTTCATTGTTATCAGCCGTCGCTGAAGAGCATCCTCAACGGGCCTGGGATATCAACATGAATGGGCTGACCAATATCCTGGAAATTGCACGCGAGTATCGTTGTGCGGTCTTCTTTCCAAGTTCCATCGCCGCATTCGGCCCATTAACCCCGCCTGATAATACTCCGCAGGATACAATTCAACATCCCAATACGATGTACGGCATCACCAAGGTAGCAGGGGAATTATTGTCTGATTATTATCATCATCGGTTTGGTGTTGATACACGCGGTGTTCGTTTTCCCGGGTTGATATCGCACAAGGCTCTGCCTGGTGGAGGCACTACAGATTATGCAGTTCATATTTTTTATGCGGCATTAACCAATAAGCATTATGATTGTTTCCTCAAACGGGATACGAAACTCGATATGATGTATATGCCGGATGCCATTCAGGCTGCGATTCAAATAATGGAAAGTGACAGCAAACAGTTAACTCATCGTAATGGATATAACATAACCGCAATGAGTTTCGCTCCGGAACAGCTTGCGGCAGAGATAAAAAAACATATCCCCCACTTCACTATCAGTTATACTATTGACCCGATACGGCAGTCCATAGCCGAATCATGGCCAAGGCATATTGATGACAGTACCGCCCGTGATGAGTGGCAATGGGCGCCACAATATAATTTATCCGCTACAGTAAAAGATATGCTCGACAAATTATCTCACCGGATAAAAACAAACAGGGAGGTCGTTTAATGTCGTTAAATAAAATAAAATCCTACCTTACTGCTCATCTTCTGGAGTTACAGAACAAGGGTATATCGAAAGGTAATGAGAATGTCATAACCGGCATCGAACCTTCTAAGGACGGCTACGGCCCACGCTATCGACTTGACGGTATGGGTAATCGTGTTTTTTTAAGGATGAATTCAAACGGTTATCTTGGCATGGCATTGCATCCGCAAGTAATTGAAGCCGAGGCCCGGGCAGCCGATAAATATGGCTGCGGTCCCGGTGCAGTGCGTTTTATCAGCGGGACCTATCAGCCGCATGTGGAGCTTGAGGAGAAACTGGCGCAATTTCATGGCCGTGAAGCCTGCATGATTTTCAGTTCTGCCTATGCAACCGTCACAGGTGTATTACCCCAGTTTATCGGACAGGAAACCCTGGTGATCAGTGATGCCTTGAACCATAACTGCATCATAAATGCTATTCGTCTGGCACGACCGGCCGAAAAAGCTATATACGATCATCTTGCAATGGATAAGCTGGGAAACCTGCTAGAAAACAATAAAGGAAAGTATAAACGGGTTGTGGTTGTTACCGACGGGATATTCAGTATGCGTGGTGATCATGCTCCCCTGAATGAGATTGTCTCGCTATGCCGCCAAAATGATGCTGGTTATGAAGAAGGCATCATTACCGTCATCGATGACTCGCATGGTGTCGGGGCATTCGGTGAAACAGGACGTGGCACGGAAGAATATACCCAGGCCCGGGCTGATATTTACATTGCGACCCTGGGCAAAGCACTGGGTGTCAATGGCGGGTATGTAGCGTCGAGCAAAGCAGCCATTGAATACCTCAGGGAAACCTCTCCCTTTTATATATATTCAAACCCTGTTACCCCGGCTGAAGCGGCCGCAGCGATCACTGCACTGGAGATCCTCCAAAGTTCCGAAGGGAAAATCCTGTTGGGAAAAATGCGCGCTCTCGCGGCAAAACTCAGGCAAGGATTGCAGAAACAGGGGATGGAAACCATCCAAGGCGATCATCCGATTGTACCTGTGCTTATCCGTGACACAAAGCAGACAGCCGATCTGGTTCGGCATTTGTTCGAAAATAACGTGCTTGCAACAGGACTCAATTATCCAGTTGTCCCGAAAGGTGAAGAAGAAATCAGGCTCCAGATTTCAGCAAGTCATACCGAGAAGGATATAGATTACCTGCTTGATGTCTTAGCTGAATTTTCGAAATGATTTTCCATTAAACACCCCGGCTCATTAAGGTAAGTTAACCGACTGCCGAATCGGAGCCGTTAAAGCTGAAAAGCCACCGACCTCAGGCAGGCCGTGTTAAACGCCTGGTTGTGCATTTTTATACTTTTCTTTCTTCCAGTAAGCCTTTGAGGGGTGAAGGGAGATAACTCCTCACTTGGTGAGTAATTCGCTCTTCATTTTTTTGCCAAAGAAGACCTAAATATATTATTCCAAGGCCAATAACTGTTAAAGCAATAGGGAATAGCCAACTGTCTTTAAATACTTCACTTGCAAGATGCCCCAAATAAATTGAACAGCCAATTGCTCCAAAAACTACAAAAACCCGACGAACAATTACAACACCAATACCAACAAGAAACAAGTTGACGCAACAGTAAATAAATTTTGAAAGTTCACTATCAGAGTGTCGGGAAGTCATGCCTCCCCAGAATGTTATGACGCCAAATAAGTATAGCCAAAACGCATAGTCACCTGATTTTGATGAACGGATATCAACCCAGAAAGCAAAAAGAGTCATTGCCAGCCCAAAGTACATTGAAACCAAAGCACGCAGCTCAAAATCAGGCCTACCACCGGCCAACATGGCAGTAATATCCATTGACATGTACCAAAGTGTTACTGCAATTGGCATCAGTAGAAATGGGTAGCGATAGAACCAAGCAATGATTGCTCCCACAGCCAGGGTCCCAAGTTCTAAATAAATCCAATGCCACTTTATATATCGATGGTATTCACGGTATGTACTATCATCTGGCCACCAACCCATTGCTTGTTGGACACCGTATATTGCCAAGGGGGTTAAGGCTACAACGAAAGTTGCGCAAATACCAGCAGGGATAGCATGTCCTTTTTTTTGAAAAGTATTGGATAGTTTTAATCCAATTCCAGCATAGGCTAGTGAAATAAAAAAAATGCCCCAACCACCAAAGCTCTCCCACCCTAAATTCATAAAAAGGGTCATGGCTCCAATGGCAATTAAACCGCCCATGTAATAGAGAACGTGAGTAAAATCGAAGCTTGGACCAGTAGATGGTAGTGCTTTAAAAAATGTGAAAAGTTTGTCAGCTTGATCTTGAGAAATGATCTCTTCGGCAACAGCCAGCTCAAGCTTTTTCTTTGTTACCTTCATTTATAACTCTTGTAATATTTTTCGCTTTCAAGTGTTTTACTGTGGAACAACATCAAGCTTACCGGCGCGAAGGGTGGAGAGATCGATAGCGAAGCGTGCAATTTATTCTCAAAGTGATGATTTATGAAATTTCAGTCAGGTATAGAATGGCGAAATTTAATTATCTCCGACCTGTTCTTTTTCGTTGCTGATTAAATAACGGGCCTTAAGATTCATTGGAACAATGAAATCACCGTCTGATTTTTCGGGAATGACTTTTAACATTGCCGAAGTCAGCTTTTCAATATCCTTTTCACCCGCACTTAATTCCTTTGCTTTTTTATCGAAAATATTCAGGTATGTTTTCATATCTTCAAGATCCCTGTTTGTGGATAGCGGCCCATGCCCCGGTATGATATTTTTAACATTCATATCACGAATAAAGTCCAGATTCTTTTCCCAACCCGGCAAATCCCCTTCCCCAAGATAAGGGTGAAAATCGGTGAAGAGAATGTCACCTGTAAAAATAACGTCTTGCTCCGGTACATAAACCATAATCGAACCGGCAGTGTGTGACTTTATGCCGCTATATATCAATTTTACGGTAAGGCCGCCCAGGTCAATGATCATTTCCCGCTCAAAAGCCATATCAGGAGCAACGATGCGGGTTTCTTTCCAAAAATCCGGCGGCAGACCGAACATAGCCGGATTTGCCAGAATTTTATCTCCGCCAGCGATGACAGCATCACGACATTTCGCGTGACTTATAATAGGGACTCCCATATCTGCAAAAAAACTGTTACCAAGAGCATGGTCAAGATGATAATGCGTATTTACAACATATCGGACAGGTTTATCCGTTATTTTCCGAATGTCAGTCATAAATGCTTCCGCTTCCACGGCTGAGCCCAAAGTATCTACTACGAGCACGGCATTTTGTCCGATAATAATACCGGCATTGGCAGCGAATACGTTTCCCGGAGTTCCGGAATGAACGCCCGCATACGAGTAAACCGAATCTGTTACCTTTTTCAGTTCTGCTTTCTTCTGCGCCATCGCGGATTGAGGCGAAAAAACTAATAGTGCTGCAATAACTGCAATTAACAAAACAACAGTTTTCAGGTTCATCCCATTCCTCCTGCTCTGCTTTTACCATATTCTGACAAAATAACAAATAATTACAAATACATACGCACTAAGGCCCCAATCAGCCGCATGAGGAACGAGCCTCGGCTGAATTGGCCTTGTTGGGCCGATCCTTTGCAATTAAAACAAGCGCTTCTGAGGGTACTCCGAATGGTGTCAATATTTTTCTATGTTCCAACTTCCAGCTATCTCTGTTTACATATTCATCAAGGAGAATGGGACGGCAACCACCCACAAAAGATGGACGTATGCGGAATACTGCCATCCATAGTGAAGATACGATCCGCGACAGTAAAGTGTTCCCTTTTGTAAGGCTTGCCAGACAAACCTTGCCACCCGGGATAAGGATTCGATACGCTTCAGCAAAAAAGGTTCGGATATCTTCATCTGACAGGAGATCCAGGACATAGCTGGAAATTACACGATCAGTTGAATGGTCGGATAAAGGAAAATGTACTGTACCGTCTGTCTGGAGCACTTTTGCACGTTTGGAATACTTTTTTAGACGCTGTGTAGCAAGTCCAACCATGACAGAACTCACGTCGCAGCCAAGATAGGTTGCAGAGGCTGACAGATGATCTGTCAAGAGGCGGGAGGCGAACTTGCCGGTTCCACACCCGAACTCGAACACACTCTCGGCGTCCTGGAAGCTGGCATGAACAATCACATCATTTAGCGCGGGATCTTCATAGAATCCCTGACTGTCCTGCTTTTTGCCGAACCGATTATAGTACGTTTCAGCCTCGGACGCAGTTAGTGTTGTGTGTTTGTCGGCCATGCATTTGCCTATGTGCCCAACTGATTTTCACAGGCACCCGCTTTTTGGCGTCCTGTGCAAAAATGTTTTCGGCAAAGCAGATTGCCACTTTTTTAACTATTTTGTTAATAATTAGTACGTAACCTCGCTATTTTTCAAGGGCTTTCAGGATCTCACGCATATGGTTAATATGAAATTGGACATGAAACGATCCCAAGCCCCCGATAAATCCTTCTAGCGTCGGAAACTCTCCTAAAGGCGAGTCTTTGAATAGGGGTACATGCGCTTTTTGGTCGAGCTGTTCATCTGAAAGGCCGGCGGCAAATTCAGAGATACGATCATATTCCTTCTCGACCTCAGATAATAGCTCTACAAATGTCATTCTAGCACGCTTTTCAGAAAAAAAAGGGTCCTCGGCCTTAAGATCGATCCTGGGCATGTCCTGATTCAGAAAACTTTTCATGATTGGCAAATGTCCAGGACCTTCGGCCCCCAATAGGTGAGAAAGGATTTCCTTGGGAGACCACCGCCCGTCAGGTGCGCTTGATGCTGTATTCTCATCAACCCCTTCACAAACTTTCTTTAGCTCTTCAATATTCCGTCGAACGTTTTGAGCTAATTCTTTCCCTGTTAAAGTTGCCATGGTTCATTTTTCTCCTTACCTCTTTTTAACTGTATTTTATTATGCCGAACATGTGATTATACAGATCTGTATAACACGCAATTTTGCTTCTGATACGGGTATATATACATCTTCCTATCTTAAAAGATGTTTTTCCTTTCAGGATACCCCCAATCGGTAACGGTAAATCGTCTTTAAGAGCGGAAGGAAAGATAATTTATAGAAATATGGAATTTGGCCAGAGTCCAGATGTACAGAAGAAATCTTGGATTTAGTCCCATCGAAAAAGAATAAAATATTACGATTTCATATTGCCCACCATCCTTTCCCTGGTTTTTTACAATAATAGATTTAAACCCAGAAAAATCTGCCAGAGAAAAATAAGCAGAATGACGAGACCGACGATAAAGTGTGGTGTACGCCAGGGAGAGCGTGGCCCGTGGATCTTTCTGGAGATAATCCATGTGGAGATAACCGCCAGGACCAAAAGGGCGCCAACGGTCAAATGAAACGGGTATTTGATCCAAACGCGATTGTCCAGATAGCAAAGCATGAGTCCGCCCAGGAAGCCTATCGGCATCAGAGCTCCAAGGCACGGCCCCAACCTCCGATGACGGCGCACTGTAACCGGTTCAGGAGGGCGGCCCGCTTGTCTATTCCGTCTGATCAACCAACCTAGTCTCCCTTGAAAAACAAAGGCAGCAAAGAGGATGAAATTAAACAGCCCGTGTCCGATCTGCAAATAGGGGATAAAGACTCTCGGTAACATATCAATTTTCCACCTTGTTTAAATTTCGACCAGAAATTGGCCGTCGGAATGCAGAAACGACCAAGTTTTATTGCTCACTGCCCCCTGCGATTATTCACGTACCTCCAATGTCCCTTCCATACCTTTGTCGCGATGACTCTCAAAAAACAGCAATTTTTTGCTGCAATAAAAAGGGAAGGTACCCGTTTTGGTGGGAGTAAAACTGATAATTTTGGGGCTGGTGGTGAGATCCTGTGTAAATTCCATGCCCGCTTCGGGTGATTGCATTACGATATTGTGAGGGACGAATCCTTTTTCTTTTGTAACTGTCAACTCAACCGGAACGTTGACTTTAACGATTATATAGTTTGGATCAAAGAAATATCCTCCGCCCACAATCGCTACCCTTTGGACCCCATCCGGATCAATGGTCGCCAAATACACCTTTCTCGGGTTTGATTCTTCGGCACCGAAGGAAAATGATACGGACACAAGAGAGAGCAGTATTGCCAAAATCAAATATCTTCCCAAACTATTCATAACGGTCTCCTTTTGATGTTTTTAGCCAGTCTGCCGTATTTATGCAGAAGTTTCAATGGTAGACAAAAGCCATTTTTCCTGCAACCGCCTCCCGTGGGTTATATTTCGTTTTGGGCCTGTTTCGGCTCTCCTGAGGCCTGCTTTTCGAGGTCACCTGCCAACCCTTTTGAGAGGGCCGCCATTCCCGCCAGGTTACCCAATTGCATCGTCTCCACAGCCGTGCTCGGCACTATGACCAGAGTAGCTTTTTCTTTCAGCCCTTCATAGAGCATGTTCATCGCCCGCAAGTGCAACGCCGTTGGATTGTCAACATAGGACTTGGCGGCTTCCATAAACTTTTCGGCAATCTGGAGTTCCGACTCGCCAAGAATCACTCTGGCCTGACGCTCTCTTTCGGCCTGAGCCTGCATCGACATCGCATCCTCCAGCCCGGCGGGGATTATGACATCCCGAATTTCGACTGAGCGTACGTTGACTCCCCACGGCTCTGTGCGTTCCTCGATTATGGATTGGAGTTCCGCATCGATCTTCTCCCTGCCGACGAGCATATCTGCCAGCATGGTTTTACCGATAACGTCGCGCAGCGCGGTCTGAGCTGCCCAGGTAATGGCTCCTTGATAGTCGGCCACCTCCAGGGCGGCCTTCTGAGGGTCTACGACTCTCCAGAAAAGTACTGCGTCCACGTCTACGGGCACGGTGTCTTTCGTGAGCGTCTTCTCTGCGTTGAACGGAGTCGTGGAGACTCGAAGGTCAATCCAGTAAGCCACGGACTCAAAGATGGGGACGATAAAGAACAGTCCTGGCCCTCTCAGCCCCCGGAACCTTCCGAGCCTGAGCACAACAGTCCTTTCCCACTGGTATGCGACTTTGATCGATGCTGAGGCCAGCACAGCAAGGACCAAAGCTGCCACCACAATGGCTAAACTTGCAGCCTTATAGGACGCCAGTGCGCCTATCAGCAAAAAC
>QKJV01000244.1 GCA_003249165.1 Desulfobulbaceae bacterium
TTGATCTCTACCGAAAAGATATTTTCATTGCCGAAACAAGCGACAATGTCATGGGCATGGCAGAAGCGATGCAGCGAATGATTCCTTTGGGAATGAAACTTGTGCGGAGGGAAAGTCTGTTGCCTGAAAATGACAGATATATTCCCCAGGGGCGACGGAAAAATATTTTTGTTGCCGAAACCGGTGCTTGCCGTGCGGTAAACATGCTGTTGACGCGCTTAAAAGGGGAATCCTTTCAGTCTGAGTATCTGATGCCGGTCTTTGATCGGGTAACGCCTGCCCCGCCCATTAAAGCCATGCATGAGGCCCGGCTGGCTTTGGTAACTTCCGGTGGTATTGTGCCGCGCGGCAATCCCGATAAAATTGAAGCAGCGAATGCCCAACGCTTTGGCAGCTATTCCATAAAGAACCTGCAGGCGTTCAGTTCCCGGACTCACCAGACTGCCCATGGCGGGTATGATCCCACCTTTGCCAATGAAAATCCCAATAGAGTATTGCCTCTCGACGTGGTCCGCGAATTGGAAGCCGAAGGCGTGATCGGCTCTCTTCATGATTATTACTACGCAACGGTCGGCAATGCCACTTCAGTTGAAAACGCCAGAAAGTATGGGCAGCGAATCGCTAAGCTCCTTCTGGCAGACGGAGTTCAGGCAGTAATTCTGACCTCAACGTGAGGAACGTGCACTCGTTGCGGGGCAACGATGGTCAAAGAAATAGAACGGGCAGGCATGACCGTGGTACATGCCTGCTCAATCGTACCGATTTCACTCACAGTCGGCGGGAACCGGATAGTGCCGACAATTGCCATCCCTCACCCTTTTGGTGATCCCGACATGAGTGAAGGCGAAGAAAAAAAACTCAGAAGGAAGCTGGTGGAAAAAGCCCTGAAAGCATTACAGACGCCCATTGAGGGGCAAACTGTTTTCGAGTAAATCTTCCCCTCCTGAGAAACTCGGGAAAACTCAGGTCCTCCGTCAAAACTGTTTGCCTATTCCTTGCGGGTTGCTTCCATAATTTGGCGGATCTTTAGCAAAACCTCATCCTCAAGTTCAAGCTCGTGCATCGCCATTTGTTCCTCCCAGACATCGGCAGGAATGAATGTTTTGAGTTCAAGGATATGATAGCTTTTTAAGCCAAGGGCAACACCGGCCAGGCAACCGGCATAGCTGGGGTCGCCACTGTGAAATGTCTGGGCCATAATCTGCAGTGTGGCAGGCTGATTCAAACCAAAGACCACGATCAAATCCTGAAGCCCATGCGCATCGACTGTTTTTTTCACCTCTTCCTGTTCTGCAAGACCTGCAGCGCCTGCCGAAGTTCAAACAAAACAGGCGTTATTCTCATAAACGACTTCAGCCCCGGCCGCTTTGAGGCATGTGCTTACAGTCGTGGCGGGGATATCGTCTCGCTCTCCAAACACAATGACTTTTTTTCCCTTTAACATAAACTCCCCCTTTTCCATTTTTGTTGTTTCAAAAGATATCAACGTTATCGCACTCATCGTCACACCGGATTTTCGTGACGACAAATCAATAAATTATTGTGCCTATAAACGATTCTCAGTTAAAAATTGTCGTTTCCGGTGCGGCCTAGCTTTAAATACTGGATTCCCGCCTTCGCGGGAATGACATTGTCAAGTGTGCCGTCACTCCCGCGGAGACGGGAGGACAGAGATTGGCAACTGAGAATCGCTTATAGACAAACAAGTTATTTTTAATAGACGGCTGACGAGAAGTATTTCACCACCAACCAGAGATATAAAGACGAAACGATCAAACCGTAAAAGGTTCTTCCACATATATTCTTTTACGTCTCACCCGCCATACTCGCTCGTTCGCCGCCGCTTTTCAAATCTGAGGATTACGCTCCAAAATAAATGATACTCCATCAAATAAGTTGGTACATCGATTGAGAAATATGCTTGCTTTGGCCAGAAACATCACTCGCTTGATGCGCTTATCCCGCATGGCTTCCATTGCATGTCCCACATAGGGAACTGCCGATGGAATATGTCCCTGGGTTGGCGCAAAGCCCGGCATGCCAATGGCTTTGATCCAGGCTTGCATATCCTTCTTAGCAAGAGCTTGTGACAAGACAGCCATTGCCGCAATTTTACGATAATTTTTCTGGACGACATCACCTGATCCGGAAAACTCGGTGATTTCCGGATTGTGAAGTTCCGTTGCATATTTGTCGATATCCGTGAAACCCAACCCAAGACTTTTCAAAGGTTCCAACAGGAAGGAACGATATACCAACTCATCAGAAGTACTTGCGCCGACAGGGACTTTGCCCACTGCACCAGCTTCAAGCCTGATAATGGGGCTGACTCCATCATCCCGCGTGACCAGAAAAGCCATGGAAGCAAGACAATCGTCCAGAATTGGTATCTTATGGGTTAAAAACGGCTCAAACTTCATGCCCAGCTTGGCCAAAGAACCACCGCCAATCACTACGATGCGATCATACAATCCGGACTGCACCATGGAACCGGCCATAATCAATGCTGAAGCCGGTGCTGCACAAAAATTTTTTATGTCAATACCGGAAGCGTTTACACAGCCACACATTTCTCCGATGGCCTTGGCCATTCCGCCACC
>QKJV01000295.1 GCA_003249165.1 Desulfobulbaceae bacterium
TTTTTTTGGAAATAATGATTACCTCAAAACTATATATAGAAGCCTCCGAAGCGCTTTAACATCTTTTAGTGTTCCTATCTAATTGTTGGTCTATCAATTATCGTTTGTAAATTCAGTGGAGAGCTCAATGAAATTAGTTCAACCGTTTCTTTGGCCGCTAATTGTACTTTTATTAGCAAGCTGTTCAACCATCTCGGTCAATACCGATTACGACCCCAAGGCCGATTTTTCAGGTCTCAAGACTTTTGCTATTGGTAGTGCGACAAACAAGGATGATCTGTTGCTACAAAACCCGCTGATACTGCATAGAGTTAATCAGTCTATTAAAACGACGATGGAGGCCAAAGGTTACTCCTATATCACTGATAACCCGGATATGCTGATTTACCCGCATGCCCGCACTAAAGAAAAAATAAGCGTCACCGATTGGGGAGGTGGCTACGGGGGATGGTGGGGAACCGTTCCCTATGGTTAGGGGTATGGCAGTAGAATCGATGTTCAGCAATATACTGAAGGGTATCTAATTCTAGATGTCGTCACCCCTAAAGACAAACAGCTCGTTTGGAGAGGGATTGGATCGTTTACCGTTTCCTCCAAACAATATTCTCCCCAAGAAAGCCAAGAGCGTATTGATGAAATAGTAGGTGAAATTCTTGAAAAATATCCTCCCCAAGAAAGCAGGTGAGGTTTCGGGTGATACATTTCAAATAAAAGCAAGATGAGGCTCTCTTGATGTGTTTCCTGATTGTTTCACCTGAACAGTAAACTCAAGTTTTGGCAAACTGCCCTTTGCTAAATTAACCCAAAACTGCGGAGCAGAAATATCCCCAATGTTATCGATACAACAGTTCAAAAACGATCCGGATCACGGTCCTGCGACATCAAATTGATCTGACGCAATAAGCAATGTATTCTTCAGGTACAGATATACTCCGAGTAAATAGGGAATCTGCGAGAAAACAGCAATGAATCAAGTTTTGGCTTTAATCTGCGATCCACAAACAATCCTATGAGAATGGAGGGAATCGATGACTGAAGACTATATTGATCCGCAAGTATATGATCTGTATGATGAGTACTGTCACACTCAGATGACCAGGCGTGAGTTTCTCAACAGGTCATCTGCCCTTGCTGTTATCAGCGGTTCAGCCCTGGCCATGGCTGAAGCGCTGCTTCCCCGTTATGCAAAGGCCCAGATGGTTTCTTTTACCGATGAGCGTATTAAAGCAACCTATGTCACTTACGATTCTCCCGGAGGCTCTTCAGGCAAGATGCGGGGGTATCTGGTGAAACCTGCGGGTGACGGACCTTTTCCGACTGTACTGGTGATTCACGAAAACAGGGGGTTAAATCCCTATATCGAGGATGTTGCACGACGCTTGGCTGTTGAGGGTTTTCTTGCTCTAGCTCCCGATGGACTTTATCCGGCCGGCGGTTATCCAGGCAATGATGATGACGGAAAAGTTATGCAGGCAGCTCTTGATCCGGATAAGCTGTTTACAGATATGCTTAACAGTGCGAATTATTTAAAATCACATGAACTATCTACCGGTAAGCTTGGTGCCACCGGCTTTTGCTATGGTGGGGGTGTTGTCAATAAGCTGGCTGTGGTCATGGGCTCTGAGCTCAACGCTGGCGTCCCATTTTACGGGCGGGCACCAAAAACTGAAGATGTTGTAAAAATCCAGGCTCCTATGATGATACAGTATGCCAAAGATGATCCAAGAGTTAACGCCACTCAGGAGGATTATCGCAAAGCTCTGGAAGCCGGAAACAAAAACTTCGTGATGCACACCTATGAAGGGACCCGGCACGGTTTCCATAACAATTCGACACCCCGATACAATGAAGAGCAGGCTAAACGAGCCTGGGATCGAACCATCTCCTTTTTTAAGGAAAATCTACTGTAAGATTGAGTGATAAAGACAGGATAATAAAACACTGTCTTATCGGCAAAGGCCTGATTTACTATCCTGCAAGGCGGTTTACCGGAAACCTGGAACAAGCAAGAAACACCCAAAGCATAAGATTAACCCGTATCTTTTGCTGGGGCTGGCCATAACCCTGGAGGCAAGCCACGCCGTTGATGTATTAAAAGAAGCATTTAACCGACACGGCACCCCTGAAATCGTCAACACCGACCAAGGGAGCCAATTCACCGCCGAGGAGTTTGTCCAGGCAGTTAAAGACAGAGGCTGCAGATTGAGCATGGATAGCCGTGGTTCCTGGCGCGACAATGTATTTGTGGAACGTCTCTGGAAATCGGTCAACGAAGCACTCGGATCGATCCTACGCTATTTGGATTGGTACAACCGCTCCAGGCCACACTCAGAAGTGGCCCTGATTTT
This sequence comes from Desulfobulbaceae bacterium, assembly GCA_003249165.1. GTDB lineage: Bacteria > Desulfobacterota > Desulfobulbia > Desulfobulbales > SURF-16 > SURF-16. The sequence goes on from QKJV01000295.1 coordinate 2,349, forward strand.
TTGGGTAAAATCGAGGCACAATCAAGATGGATAGCGGCAGTCTCACGCTGTTCTGCACAAACAGAACTTGAGCTTATTCCTGATTACACGTAACAAGCTATGATCAAAGGAAAATTATCTGTTCGTCCCGTTCATTGTTAGGAGATTGTGGGCATCCTAACGATAAACTATGGTTTTCAGTCGCAAGCCCGATGGTTTTAACTTGTTCTTTCTTTCGTTTCCGGCAGGGATGGAACCGATC
>QKJV01000116.1 GCA_003249165.1 Desulfobulbaceae bacterium
GCCTGGGGACCACGCTTTCCCGACTGTTCGCGGGTTTACGATCCCGATCTCATTGATTTGGCGATCGACTGCGGCAGGAAATATGCTATTCCAAATGTGGTGGCCGGTACATACGTTGCTATCGCCGGTCCCAGCCTGGAGACTCCGGCTGAAACGAGATTTCTCCGGATATGCGGCGCAGATGCAGTGGGAATGTCCACAGTTCCGGAGGTTATTGTCGCTGTCCACGCCGGCCTCAAGATTCTGGGAATCTCCATGGTAGCCAATGTCAATGACCCTGATAATTTTCAACCCATCAGAATTGAAGAAATTCTCGACCAGGCCCGCAAGGCTGAAGGCGAATTTGTGCAGTTGGTAATGGCCGTTTTAGAGGAAATCAAACAGTGTGAAGGGCGCCACGATTCGTTTGAAAACTTGCCTCTTGATGATAATTGCTCCGAATGACGTTTATTTTCTGTAAATAATTTTATGAAAGAGAACAATTCCACGAGATGTAATGTCTTATTCTTGGGCAACGTTGTTACAATGGATGCAGATGAAACTGTCATTAAGGATGGTGCTGTTGCGGTTTGCGGTGACATGATTGCCGCAGTCGGTCCGGCGGCGCAAATCAGCAGGCAGTACAGTCCTGATGAAACCATCACTTTGCCTAAAGCTGTAATTATGCCCGGCCTTGTCAATGTCCACACCCATGCCGCCATGGCATGTATGCGAGGGCTTGCTGATGATCTTCCCCTGATGACCTGGCTGCAGGAACATATTTTCCCGGTGGAAGGCCGGTTGAAGGGTGGGATGGTCTATGACGCATCATTGCTTTCCATGGTGGAGATGATCAAGTCCGGCACCACAAGTTTTTGTGACATGTATCTCTTTGCTGATGATGTAGCAAGAGCGGCAGACAGGAGTGGCATGCGCTCCTGGATTGGTGAAGTGCTTTATGATTTCCCTTCACCCAACTATGGGGAACCTGCCGCTGGCCTTGTTTATGTAGAGGATCTGGCGCAACGTTACAGAAATCATCCCCTGATCCATATTACAATGGATCCGCATGCTGTTTATACCTGTTCCCCTGATCTGCTGATTGCACTGAAGGAAAAAGCGGTTGCGCATGATTGTCCCTTTGTTATCCATCTTTCAGAAAACGATGATGAAGTGCGGACGGTTATAAAACGTTATGGTAAAACACCTGTCTACCATCTTGAGGATCTTGGTCTGTTGGATGGTCGAGTTATAGCGGACCATTGCGTTATGCTCACTGAAGAGGAAATTGCCCTGTTCGCCGCACGGGGGGTAAAAGTCGCTCATTGTCCGGAAAGTAACATGAAGCTGGCATCCGGCGTAGCACCAATTCCCGAAATGATTGCCGCGGGTGTAACGGTGGGACTTGGTACGGATGGGAGTGCCAGCAACAACAACGTTGATATGTTTGCGGAGATGGATATGGCCGCAAAGCTGCACAAGGTGCATCGGCTCGATTCTACTGTCATGACCGCAGGGCAGGCACTCCATCTGGCTACTATGGGCGGAGCCGCTGTACTCGGTGCAGACAGGGAGATCGGCAGTTTGGAGCCGGGCAAAAAAGCAGATATTATCGTCCTTGATTTTGATAAACCGCATCTTACCCCGATGTATAACGTTGCATCCCATCTCGTCTATGCGGCAAAGGGCAGTGATGTAGTTCACTCCATGATCAACGGGAAAATCGTCATGCGTAACAGGTATCTTACCGAGCTTGATGAGACGGAAATCATGGAAAAGGTAAATGTCATGACCCGAACCTTGAAAGAGGGCAGCTGATTTTTTCTTTGCGGTCCGCGATGCTTTGGGTTAAAGAGAAGGTTTAAGATTCAGGCACATAATTGTGAAACCTGTAAAATTGTACTTGCAATTAATTGAAGAGGTTCGTTATGTTTGGACTTGGAATGCCGGAACTGATAGTTATTCTGGTTATCATAGTAATTCTTTTTGGGGCGGGAAAACTGCCTGAAATTGGCTCAGGCATTGGCAAGGGCATTAAAAATTTTAAAAACGCCACAAAAGAAGAAGACGAAGAAAAGAAAAAAATTAATGATGGTGAAAAGGACAAAGACAGCTGAAAAGGGATTTTAAGCGATCTCATTTAAGCGGTTTTAACCTATAGCCGGATTTGCCATAAAAGTCAGCAAGGAGGTTGTCAATGTTTGGATTGGGGACACCGGAACTTATAGTCATTTTTTGCATCGCCTTTCTTGTGTTTGGCGGTAAAAAGTTGCCTGAAATCGGCGCGGGGCTTGGTAAGGGTATATCTTCCTTCAAAAGAGGGCTGAAAGAAGCTGAGGAAAGCGTACCTGGAGTGAAAGAAGTGTCCGCTCTGAAAGAAGAGGTTGATAAAGTCAAAGATATGGGAAAAGTCCTGAAAAAGGCATAAACCCTGGTTGGCGGGGCTGCCAACAGGATTAAAAATAAAAAGGGAACAGGCTGAACTCGCCTGTTCCCTTTTTATTTTTCCTCAGATTGACAGATATGGTATCAAAACCCAAAACCAGACTTTTTATACCGCGAAATGCACTGACTGCGCAATAAGGACATCAATCGTCATAGTTGCCCT
>QKJV01000330.1 GCA_003249165.1 Desulfobulbaceae bacterium
AACAGATCTAGATGGAAATGGTAGTTTTGAAACTTCCTTAGACTCTTTGCTTTGGAGTGAATTATAATCCATCAACTATAAACAGAAACAACTTGTACCTTTAATTTTGAGTATTTAAAATTACGGCTGGATGGTTTCAGGAAACTGTTGCCCATCCAGCCTTATTAATATTTGAGGTCACTAAAGAGCATACATGCTAATTCTTAAACTTCATTTTTTAATCTTTATAATGGCGACTATGGTTTTTCCTGCTATTAGCATGGCTTTCTCGTCATTTTCTATTGAATCTGGATATCAACAAAGCAAATTAAAATGGAGCATTGCAGGCGACAGCACCGGTAAAAATCCAAATATTCTTTCTGAGTTAACGTGGGACGATCTGGAAATCTTCGAACTGAAAATCAAAGGGGAAAAGATTCTCGGCGCTGTAAGCAACCACCGACTTGAACCTTTTTTGCGCGGAAAAGCAGCCTACGGCATTATACACAAAGGCAAAAACCGTGATTCAGATTATTTAGGAGATAATCGGACCAAAGAGTTCTCACGTTCCAACAACGCGGCCGATGAAGGTCACACCCTCGATTTGTCGGTCGGGGGAGGCGTTAGGTATCCCCTGATAGCAGAACAGCTATTTCTGCTATCGGCAGCGGGCTACTCCTACAACGAACAGAACCTAACTATTCAGGATGGTGTGCAGACAATTCCATTCAACAGTCCGCTTGAGGAGCTCGACAGCCGCTACGAAACGCAGTGGTACGGTCCTTGGTGCGGGCTCGGAGTACTTTATCAGCCGACCCCGCAGTTCCGCCTAAACGGATCGTTTGAGTATCATTGGGCTACCTACCACGCTGTTGCCAACTGGAATCTGAGGGAAGATCTCGCCCACCCTGCCAGTTTCGTTCACGACGCCGATGGCACCGGGCTAGTCTATGAGCTGGGTGCGGAATATCTTCTTGCAGAAAACGTCGCCCTGTCTCTATCCGGCGTAGTCCAGAAATGGCAAACCGATACCGGTCGGGACCAGATTTTTTATGCCGATGGCGGCATCAGTGACACTCGACTGAACGAAGTCGAGTGGGACTCGGTAGCGGTCAGCCTGGGGTTGCGCTACCGGTTTTAGTTAGCTGTTCTGTGGCTTTATTGTGCTGATTCCATTCCCCTGATCTCAAAAACTCGTATATGGTCTCCCTCCTCAATTGCAAGGGCTCCTTATCGAAAAAGACAGGGACAGGATTGCTGCCGTATATTCGGCCTCTTTTTTGAGAGTTTTTGACTCTCGGGCCTCGATGAAATCAGCGCGTATCGTCCTTATCGTGACACCGGCTTGAAAAGCCAACGAGTTTTTCAGGTTTTCGATACGCCGGTCTGACCTGTTGTGTCATCTTTCGATGTAAAGCCTTCGCAATATCTGGTGGGAAACTCCCTTATTTGCTGTCGCTGTTATTCGAAAAAGTTTTAGTTCTATGCCGGTACCAGCGACTGTACCTGGTAGCTGGTTCCATGCCTCAAAACAGCCCAACCGATCCGCGCCATTTTGTTCGCTAGTGCAACGACGGCCTTGTTTTTTCCACGCCTTTCGTGGACGCGATTGACCCAGCGGATTAACGGGTCATCCTTCCCCAAAGAATGGGTTATGACGGAACGTGCACCATGGATAAGCATACTGCGTAAGTACTTATCTCCTCGTTTGCTTATGCCGAGCAGAATCGTTTTTCCACCGGTGCCATGCTGGTGCGGAACCAGACCCAGAGAGGCTGCAGCGTCACGACCCTTGGAAAATTGCTGACCATTACCGATGACACCAAGAAATGCACTGGACACGATGGGGCCGAACCCCGGTATCGTCTGCAACCTCTGGCAGGCCTCGTCCTGTTGGGCATATTGTTCAAGCTTTTGTGTATAAAACTTGATGTGCCCATCCAGCTCAATGAGCTGAGAATAACGCCGCGCAAGCAATTCGCGGAAATAATCGCTCAACCCATTGTCCGCATCCTCCAACAATTCTGGTATGGCACGGCGAAGCGAGCTAATCCCTTTTGCTACGGCAATGCCGTATTCACTTAACAACCCACGAGTTGAGTTGACCAGAGCCGTGCGATCCCTCTTGCACTGAGAGCGGATGCGGTGCAGGGCTTGGATATCCTGTTCCTTGATCGTTTTAACTGCCACCTTCCTGATGTTGTCACGCGTTGACGCTTCGGCGATGGCCCGTGCATCGTTGTAGTCGTTTTTATTGCCCGGCAGGAAACGTTTCACATGCTGGGCGGGAATCAGTTTGACCTCATGCCCTAAGGTGTACAGTTCCCGAGCCCAGAAATTTGCACTGGAGCAGGCTTCCATGGCAACGCAACAGGCGGGTATGTTGGCGAAGTATTTTAAAACCTGATGACGCCGTAACATTTTCTTGCTGCGCTCCTTGAAACGTTCGTCAAAGCAAACAATGTGAAAGACGTTTTTTGCCAAGTCCAAACCGATGGTGGTAATCTTCATGTTGGTCTCCTCTCGTTTTTTGATGGAAGCTGATAACAACCATCATGGCGCATAGACGCCGATAAGGGAAACGGGGGGAGACCATCTCATCGT
>QKJV01000315.1 GCA_003249165.1 Desulfobulbaceae bacterium
AGACATCAACTTCTCCATTGCTTATGGTATAGCTATCTTTATGACCGGCTACCACTCTTGCTATGTCAAATTGTTCCAGGCTTTCAGGGGCAACTGTTTCAAGTAACCAGTCACCAAATCCAATCTTTTCTAAATTATTTGGTATATTATTCATGTGGAATTAATGCACATAACCGGTAAGTTGACCGGCTGCCGATTCGGAGTCGATAAAGCTGAAAAACAGCTGATCTCAGGCAGCCTGTGTTAAACGCCTGGTTGAACGAAGCCGCTCTGCGGCGGAAAAAACAAAAAACAGAGTATAACTCCAGTCGGTGTTCAATCCCGGACACTTACAACCAAAAGGAGTATACCATGAAGTCATCTGAAGTAAAACGATTTGCAGCCCTCTATGAACGTCATCTGAAATTGCTCAAACTGCAGGGGAAAAGCGACAGCACGATTAGTGCCTATTCCCGTGCCGTCCGCAGGATCAGAGACCGTTACGACTGTTGTCCGGATATGTTGACCAAGGAACAATTAGAAAACTACTTTGTCGATCTGGTCGAATCACATTCGTGGAGCACTGTCAAAATAGACAGACTTGGCCTGATGTTCTTCTGGAAGTTTGTTCTCAATCTTGATTGGCAATGGTTGAACATTGTCAAGCCACCAAAAGTTCAGTCCATTCCCGACATTCTTACACCCGCAGAAATTGAACGACTCATCGGAGCTACCAAAAAAATGTGCTATCGTGTTTTCCTGCTGACCACTTATTCAATGGGGCTTCGCCTGGAAGAAACGCTGTCTCTTCATGTTGGTGACATTGATGCAGGGCGCAAGCTGGTCCATATACGTCGTGGCAAGGGCCATAAAGACCGCATGGTTCCTTTGCCGGATCGCACCCTGACAGCATTACGATTATACTGGTGCGAACATCGGCATCCTGCAATGATTTTCCCAAATCGTATCGGCTCACTGCAAACAATGAGACAGGCAAAAACCCATATGGATAAGGGTGGTGCGCAATGCGCGATGAAGAGGGTCGTTGATACATGTAACATTAAAAAAAAGTTTCCGTCCATTCCCTTCGGCACTCATTTGCGACCCACCTCCTTGAACGTGGCTTAAGCCTTCGCCATATCCAGGCTCTGCTTGGCCATGCCAGCCCGACCACAACAGCCCGCTACACACATTTGACCAAATTCACAGAAAATGACAGTTGGCAGACCATTAATGAACTGGTCAATAGCCTACAAATCAGCATCGAGGGGGGGTGAGCATGGAAATGGCCGCCCTTGTAGATCAATACTTCGATAATTATATTGCCAGATACGGTGATACTGCACTTCCCGGTCATCTGAAAACTCTCAGAGCCATTCTTCGCTGTCGCACGCCTGAATCGGGCGAGCTATATGTCCAATGTCCAGCCTGTGATCACGCAGAATGGCGCCCCATCTCTTGTGGCAACAGGCATTGTCCAAAATGCCAGAACCATAACACCAGCCAATGGATTGATAAGCAACAGAAAAAATTGTTACCGGTACCGTATTTTATGGCAACGTTTACCTTGCCGCATAACCTTAGACCATTGGCTTGGTTCAATCAGAAAGTGATCTATACGCTCTTGTTCAAGTGCGTCTCCAGCACCTTGAAGGATTTTGGCATGAATCCGAAACATCTGGGTGCGGAGATCGGCATGACCATGGTGCTGCATACAAACACCAGAAGTCTGGATTATCATCCCCATATACATGCGGTGGTGCCAGGGGGCGGTATTGACAGACGTCGCCACTATTGGAAAAAGCTCAAAGGGGAATATCTATTCAATGGGCTTGCATTGGCGAAAGTATTCCGAGTGCGCTTCTTGGCAGCAATACAAGAAGCTGGGTTGGTTATCCCCCAAAAGGCCCCAGGGAAATGGGTAGCACACTGCGTTAATGTTGGAAGGGGAATAGAGGCCCTGAAATACTTATCGCGGTACCTCTACCGCGGGGTGATCAGTGAGAAAAATATAGTTTCAAACCAACATGGTCAGGTCACATTCAAATACATTGATAGCGAGGCTAGCGAAACAAAATTCCGCACACTCCCAGGCGAAGAGTTTTTACATCTTATAGTGCAACATGTGCTGCCAAAAGGGTTTAGGCGAGTGAGGGATTATGGGTTTCTTCACAGTAACGCAAAGAAACTGCTTTCCCTTGTCCAGTTGATCCTGCACGTGATTATTGAAGAACTTGTACCAAGGCTCAGGCCGGTTTTTAAGTGTCCTCACTGCAAGGCTTCAATGGTGATTGTGAAATTTCGTAGGAATATTAGGGCGCCGGGTCTCTTTTCAGCCCACCCGCGAGGGGTGTAACTATTCTATCCGGCACCGCTTCACCGCTTCTTTTAGAAGGAGGAACGTTGGCTCTATGAGATAGCTGTTTTTTTGTGTCTGTACAGACGAAGGGATAAGTGCGCCCTGAGAAAAGTGAGTACCATTCGATTGCACTTCTGGCAAAATCCTCTGAAAAAGATATTTCCTTGTTATTACCCCGGGCTTGTTCAACCATGGATAAGATCGTGGATCGCTGCGCTCTCACAATCTATCCTTATTCGTT
>QKJV01000451.1 GCA_003249165.1 Desulfobulbaceae bacterium
CAGAAGCAGAGAGGATATATCCATTTCCTCCACTTTTTTACTTGCAGCTGCGGCCATGGCTTCCTTTATAAAGCGTTTGTCCTGGTTCTCAACCCGAACAAATGTTTCAAGAAGTTTGGCATATTGCTGCTCCTGGCTCTCCAACTGCCTGATATGATCCATTTCATGGTGAAGTTCTACCAGTCTTTTTCGGAACAAGAGGTACTGGCTATTGAGATAATAATTTTCTGACCCGTCAAATTCATCCAGGTTCTGCCTGATCCCTTTGAAATTCTTTATTGAATTAATCATATTTCTTGACGCATAAATCATACGTTCGAGCTCATGGGCTTCCCCTTCTTCCAGTTTCTGAAATTGCAGTCGGGAGTAAAAAGAAAAAATTTCACCATGGAGAATTTTTATATTTTCATACAACCTTTCAAGGGAAAACATCTTTTTGTTGTTTTTTTCAAAAGGAGTTGGTTCGTCAAAAACAATACTTTCTTCAATTTTTAATATTCTGACGCAATAAAGCTGACATTCAACAAGTAAGTGGATAATTTCATTTCTCAGAGCGGCTGTTGCGGCTTCAACAACTTCTGTGGGAGTATTGTGGATATAAACGGCCAGTACAGCCTTGTGATCGGGATAAATTTTGACCAGAAATCTTGCCAGTAAACCGATAAATGGGAGGATAAGAATAACCCCCATTACGTTGAAAATCGTGTGGAAAAGGGCAAGACCCATTACGCTGTTTGATTTGATATCGATAAATAATTGAATAAAGCTAACCAAAAAAGGGATTCCAAAAAAGGCGACAATCGCTGTGATAAGATTAAAAAGCAAGTGGCTCATGCCCACTCTTTTCTTAGCTGGGGTGCCACCCAGAGTGCCGAGCAAAACGGTGATGGTTGTTCCCACATTGGCCCCAATGACCATTGCCACCCCGATAGTAAAAGTAACGATATGACTATTTAACGCTGTCAGGATAATGGCAATACTGGCAGAGCTTGACTGCATGAGGGCAGTGAGGAGCGTGCCCACCAGCACATAGAGCCAGAGACCATAGTCCGGGATGTGGTTCAGATCAAAAGTCTGGGCAAAAACTTCAACGCTTTCCTTCATGTAGTCCAGCCCGAGAAAGAGAAACCCGAATCCGAGAACGAGTCTGCTTGACTGGAAAAGCTTCGGTGTGGAACTCAAAAAAACCAGCCCGATACCGCCGAGGCCGATGAGAGGGAATGCAAAACTTTCAATTTTAAGCTTGAAGCCCAGAGTGGCGACAATCCATGCGGTAAAGGTTGTGCCTATATTGGAACCCATTATGACGCCAATGGCATTTTCCATGCTCATGACCCCCGAGCCGACAAAGGCAAGCACCATGAGGGAAACGGCGGAACTGCACTGCAGGATAGCCGTGACAAGAGAGCCGCTGCCAATGGCTTTCAGTCTACCGTCGGTATAATGCCTGATCATGCGTCTGAAAGCTTTACCTGACAACAATTTGACTGATTCTTCCAGCAAAATCATGCCAAAAAGAAACAAGCCTATTCCGGCCAAAAATTGCCATATATCAAAGTTCTGATTCATGGCGTTTCATTCTAATCATAAATTTCTTTGATTAGAATAATTTTTAATCGTCGGCCAGGTGGATTTGCGTTTACAGGCCTGCCATCTACAAAAAAACTGTCCGTCTTTTTAATCAACTGGTGAATAGTGCTGCCCGTGAAACTTTTCTCCGTCTCAAATATTCCGATGAGTGTCAGATCTTCTCCTCTCTAAGCAGGACTGAAATTGAGGTTCCATTGGATTTGAGTAGATTCAGAATCCTATCCTCCCCGATTGAGGCATAGGACATGACGAAGTAGAGACAACTCTCCCGAGTCAGAATTGGGTCGAACACTAAAAAAACGTGGCAACAAAGTCACATTTACGCAAAGTCTGGGCGTTCAGAACTACGGCAGGTTTCCGCTAGAAACAAAATTACCAATTTTGATGAAATTGTTGAGTTGAACTGCCTTATCTTTATCAATCAATGACGTTTCATCGACGATCTGAAAATTCTTTTCAAAACAACCATCCTCGACCTTCAGCAAAAAGCAACGATTTGACTTAGCTCTACATTTTTCTTGAATATCTCAAATACGTTTAAAGACTACCAGATTTTTCAGGACATCTGCCTCTTACACATCTGATTTGTATGACTACATACAAGAAAAACAACTATATAGAAAAAGTTTCCCACTTCAGAAAAATGTCTCAGCCCGATACTATTGTTGCTTTTTGGCAACAAAGCCGTCAAAACAGGAAATACAAATGATGAGAACACAGACAATGAAAAATTACCCATTCCAAGCAGGAAAGTTCGCTGACGAAGTTGGTAAAACAGTTATTTATTAATAGATATTACTTGATCGACTGACGATTTGATTGATTAATAAAATTGGCGGGAAAGCAAAACTGTCATACTGAAACGCCAGTTAGCGGATATATCCATGTTCTTCAAGATAGAGCAATACTTCCTGAGCAGCTTCAGCCGGCGTCATATCGCTGGTATCAATGGTTATTTCAGGATTGGAAGGGGGGGTGTAGGGTGCA
>QKJV01000465.1 GCA_003249165.1 Desulfobulbaceae bacterium
GAACACCCACCTTTTTCAATAGATTTGCTTTTTGGAATAACACTCAGCTAACCCACGAAGGGACACCACAGGAAGTTTTTCTGATAAAATCGTTTGTTGACCGGATCCCCAACGGAACAGTTGAGTTTCACCAGGCTTTCAACCAATTGTCAATTATTGAAAAAGATACCATTGCAGATGTTATCATCGACTATGCTGTTGCTGGTATCAAAGTTGATCTTGGAGACCCAGCGATTGCGAGTCTTATAAAAAAGGAAATATTGACAGAAATGCCTGATGGGAAGGTTATGATGCGACCTTCTGCTATTGCGAAATATGACAGTTACCTAGCCCAGATTAGTCAATTTAGAGCTACAGAAATGATCCGTGTTCATAAAAATCCGATATTGTCAGCTATTAAAAGTGGAAAATAAAAGCCATAGAAGATTTGTCCTGGCAGCATCCAATAAAAACGACTCATCTTTTCCAAATATGTTTTTTTGCTGTGGAGAAGACATCTCAAGTTGAAGGAAAGAACAGAAATGATACCTTCAATCCGGCTAGATGTGATGTCCCTTTTTCAGGCATACCTCATCTTTCCAGTGTTTCTTGCTGATCGAAGGGTGCTTTTCGGAAGGCTCTTGCCTCCGACATTTATGTCGCCCTACTATCCTGAAAGTCGGATAAAACGTACATTTTAAGCCAAAAACACGACTCCATGAGCACGACATTGTTGTAATACCGTGCTTTTTTCTTGCATTTAAACGTGTGCGTATTATTATTTATACACGCACTTTAAAGGGAGGATCATGCATGGCTAAGCCAATAACAGGAAAAACTCATGTCGGTGAACGGCGTGAAAAGCGTCCGAATGGCGATATTTATATCTATGAACGGATTACAGCCTACGACGAAAAAGCCAGAAAGACCTACACGGTAAGTCAGAAGATCAAGGGGAAAATCAAGGCAGGGACCCAAGAAATTGTGCCGACTCGTCCTAAAAAACGTAAAGGCGAAAAAGGCGTTGTCGATACAACACGTCGGCACACAGGTCTCACGGACATCCTGGAATGGGTTGGTAGGATTTCCGGCATCGATGATGATGTGCGTTCTTCATTCAGCGAGGGTGATGCGGAAAAGGCACTTTCTATTGCACGCTACTGGATCGGTTCAGGCGGCAACACGCTCCCGCGCCTTGAAAGTTGGCAGGTGATGCACCCTCTTCCATACAGTGAAGCAATCACTGAAGACGTGTATGGTAATCTGTTTAAGGATGTTGGGCGCAATGAAGAAGGCGTTCAGCGCTATTTTTCAGCTCGAGCTGCACGTCTGGGAGAGTCTCCTGTACTGGCGTTCGACTCAACTACCATCTCAACCTACTCTGAAAATCAGTCTGAGGCGCGGCGAGGGTTCAATAAAGATGGCGACGGACTCAATACGATTAAACTTTTGACCCTATATTCCGTGAAGGCTCGTGAGCCAATGGCCTTCTCCAAACAACCCGGGAATATTCCTGATGTCATATCCATTGAAAACACGCTGACACAACTCAAATGCCTCAACCTGGAGAAACCTCTGATTGTCACTGATAACGGCTACTACAGCCATAAAAATATGATGGAATTCGCCTTGCGCAATGTAAAGTTCCTGACCCTGGTGGATCCGAATATTGTCTGGGTCCGTGAGACGGTTGACGAGCTTCGCGCAACAATTGCCGACATGTCCAGCACTTGTCCATTCGATCCGTCAATCTGCGGAGCAACATCGTCAAGAATGCACCAATTTGACCGTATACGCCAACGTTCACGCAACGGCAAAGTTGCCGGTGAAAAAGAAACGATCTTACGCCGTCTGTATGTTCATGTTTTTTATTCTCCTGACAACGAAGCCAAGAAGGAACTTGCCTTCCGGAAGGATCTGCTTGAACTGAAAGCACAAGTAGAAGAAGGGAAAACCGAGTTCACGGAATCAGCGCAAAAGAAAATCGACAAGTACCTCACCTATTCTAGAAAGGGACGAGGGGGGCGGTTGAAGGTAGGATTCAATGACGAAGCCATTGCCGCGGCAAAGAAATACTTCGGCTATTTTGCTCTGGTCAGCAACCAAACTATGGACACATTTGCCGCACTGGAAAACTATCGGCTGAGAGAAAAAATCGAAGAAATCTTTGCCGTGCAAAAAGGCAGGCTCGATGGTGCGCGACCGCGTACATGGTACCCGGACAATCTGCGTGGAAGACAGTTCACACAATTTGTCTCGTTGGGCTATCATTGCTTCCTGACGAAAAAAATAAAAGAAGTGCAAGCCAGGCTCAAAAAGAAAGAACCCGGAAAACCTAAATCACTTCTCAAGCTCGAAAAGAAACTGGAGAACTGGCTTGCACAACGCTCTCTCGCTCAGATCTTGGACTGGTTCGATTGCATTGAAACCACAATGGTTCAGACAGTCATGGCAGACTATCGATGGTCCACCGAATCAGTGGCCAGAGACAAGTTGTTCTTGGAGTACTTGGGAGTAGATATATAGTGTACGCTTTATCCGATTTTCAGGTTAATCACGTTTTCGATGCTCTTTATCGTAAGTGCATGAATG
>QKJV01000158.1 GCA_003249165.1 Desulfobulbaceae bacterium
GGCAGCGCTGCTCAAAGGTCAGGAAAACATAACGGCTCATGACAATGGTAATATGACCGATTATACCGTCAAAATCCCGCAGCTGAGTTTCGCGCTCAAGGTTGAGATAGTGTTTCATCATCTTGAAAACACCTCGATATCCCAACGTTTGCCGTAGATGCGGACAATTTCTTCGTCGGCAAGATCGATCTTGGTGGAGAGGATGGCCAGCCACTGGCGTTTATTGCAGTGACGAACAAAAACGATTCTGACCTTTTGCTCCTTTTTGGTTTCCACTACCACGCTGGCCAGAATTCTGGCGTTGCCCCGCCGCTTCTTCATCCTGGCAAACAACCGGCCCAAAGTCAGCCATTTCCCTTGATGCCGGTAAAAGACCTTAGACATATCTTTGCCCATACAAATCACCGGCAGGTGTTTGCCCAAGGTGGCGAAGAGGGTTGGGAAAGCAAACCAGCTATCCATCAGGAGATAGCCTGCCCGGATACCCAGCGCCAGTACCCGTTTCACCATGGATTCCAACTGCTCGGTGGATTTGGCCATGGCCTCCAACCTGCTTTTATAGCCACAGCAACGCTTATCCACCGTTTTTCTGATTCCCTGCAATCGCTTGCTCGCCCTGGCCGACGAGTACAGGATGAAATCAAGTGGCAGGAAACTCACCCCATCCGTCCAGCCAAGGGTCATGAGCTTGAACCCTTTCAGGCTGCGGTTGGCGTTGTGATCATGTATCCAGGCGAGCAGTTCGACCACCTTAAAGCGGGACCGGTCATAGGTGCTGTCGTCGATGACCAGCACCTTCTCACGCTGTTCACTGGTCAATACGTCCATAAATCGAATGACCACCGTCACCAGACCCAGCAAAAATTTTCGCCAGTTGTACCGAGGATTTTTCAAAAACTCGTAGGCAGCATCCTTTCGGAACCCAAGTTTATGGTTATGGACGATGCCACGGGAAAAGTTGTCTCCGCAAAACGGCAAAGCGAAGATGGCGGTGAATACCGCCATGGGCTTTGCTCCTCGCAACTTGCGGATACCACTGCTCGCAAGCAGGGTGCCAACCTTGAAATCGTCCAGAAAGGAAGAAATCCGGTTGTGCAGTCGTATTGCCTCTTGTTGCTCCTGGTAGTATTGGGTATGGTCCATTTGAGCCTTTTCTTTTTGATATCATTGAGTATTTTCGCAAATCCAATGTACCAGAAAGTAAAAGGCTCTTCACGTTAAAACGACATTATTTCAGCAGGTTAATTGTCAGCAATTCCTCGACAGGGCCAAGGCCGAAACTTGAGCCTAGATTTTTGTAATCGAACTTCCTCTGCAAAACGCGGCAAGTAAAACACTCTAGCCCGCCCTCGCAAAGAGTGTCACAGGTTAAGACCCATTTGCATAATTCAACACGATCAACGGCAGACGAGTGGCATAAGTCGTTCAGAAAGGGTACCAGTTCAGAGACACATTCCCCATGAGTTTCTTCACCAAAATCATTCCAGTCAGTACATATTTGCGACGCATTATCCTCACAAATAAAATCCAGAATTCCAGCGAAAGAACTGATCGGCAACGAACCTTAATCCGTGATAACCCAACAATGAAATTGCAATAATTTAACGGTTAAATTGTTGATTTTTCAATAAAAATATTGCAATATACACCTGTCCCAAAAACTCACTCGACAGGTGAAAACATGAAGCGATTTATCCTCGAGCAAAGCAGCGAAGAATTTTACACCAGCCATTCAGGTCTGGCGCTGGTCGGTGCCTGCATCAACCGGCACAGCGACCTCAGTCGGCAAGTTGGCCGTTTAGCCAAAGGGAACGACCGCATTGCCGAGATCGATGTGCTTCGCAGCTACCTGGGCCTGCTTTGTCTGGGGAAGAGTGATTATCAGGCCATTGCCTCAATGCGAGAGGACGACTATTTCAAGCAAGCCCTTGGTATCGGCATTATTCCTTCGGTTGATCGGTTGCGGCAGCGTCTCGATGAATCCGGGACTCGTCTTCTCCCGACAATTAACCGTTGTTCGCGAACCATGCTCAAACGGCTTGAAGCCCCAATTTCCGGTTACCGGAGCGGTCTTGTCCCTTTGGATGTGGATGTTTTTCCCCAGGATAATTCCAACACCAAGAAAGAAGGCGTGAGCCGCACCTACAAAAACTACGATGGCTATGCCCCCATGGCAGCCTATCTTGGTAAAGAGGGCTGGTGCCTCGAACTGGAATTGCGCCCTGGCAGCCAGCACAGCCAAAATGGATTTGTTGATTTCATCAAGCGTGTGATTACCAACGCGAGAGAGCTAACCAAACAGCCACTGCTCGTGCGTGCAGATTCAGGCAACGATGCTCTCGATACCATGGTTGCCCTGGAAGACGCCGAAAATACACATTACATCGTCAAGTGGAACCCCAGACAGAACGACCCAATAGCCTGGCGCGACAAGGTTTTTGCCCAGGGCGAAGTGAAGACGCCTAGAACAGGGAAACGTGTTTGCACCATTGTCGTGGAGGAGCAGAAAGCAGTCAAAGGCACCACCTATACCTTAAAGCGCATCGTTCGTGTAACGGAAC
>QKJV01000466.1 GCA_003249165.1 Desulfobulbaceae bacterium
CGATACCATCTTTAAACTTCACTCCCGTAATAACCTTGGCGAGAGAATCGAATCCTCTTAATCTGCGCCAGGTTTTCTCTGCACACTCTGACAATTTGAACATCATGTGCAGCATCCCGTCCCGGGCGAGACAACCTTTTGATCGCTTCGTTCTGTGCCGAATCGTTCCGAAGGTTGACTCAATTGGATTCGACGTCCTCAGGCTCTGCCAATGCTGCGCCGGAAAATCATAAAACGCCAGCAGCTCTTCACGATCTTTTTGCAGCAGCACGGTCGCTTTCGGATATTTGGCCTGATAAGTCCGAATGAACAGATCGAAGGCCTTATTCGCATCATCACGGGTTTCGGCCTGCCAGATTTCATGCAATGCCTGCTTGACTTTCGGCTGAATCGATTTGGGCATGACGTTCAGAACGTTGCCCGTCTTGTGCATCCAGCAGCGCTGGTGACGGGTTCCTGGATAGATCTCATCCAGAGCCGCCCAGAATCCCATGGCTCCGTCACCAATGCCGAGCTTCGCTGTATTCATGCCACGAGCCTTCAGTTTCAGCAGCACTTCACGCCAGCTCTGAGTCGATTCACGAACACCATCCTCTATGGCCAGAAAACGCTTTTGCCCGCGATCATTGACGCCGATGATCACCAATGCGCAAAGCTTGGTGTCTGCTGCGCGAAGTCCACTGTAAATACCATCTGCCCAAAGATAGACCCAGCGCTCCTTGTCCAGTTTCGTGTTGCACCATGCCTTGTAGTCCTCTGACCACTTTTGTTTCAATCGGGCAACCGTGCTGGCGGACAAACCTTTCGCCTCTGCCCCCACCAAAACTTCCAATGCTCCCGCCATCTCTCCCGTTGACACACCTTTCAGATAGAGCCAGGGGATTGCGGCCTCCAGCGAAGCCGTCTTGCGAACATAAGGCGGCACCAGCGCCGATCGAAACGTGACAGGCTGGCCATCCCGAGAACGAACCTTCGGAACCTTGACCTTGACGGGGCCAATCCCGGTCTGAATTTCCCGTTCCGGCTGGAAGCCGTTGCGAACAACTGCAGACTTGCCATCTTTCAGGAGTCGATTTGAGAACTGCTCAAGAAAGCCAGAAAGTTCAGCTTCCACAGCCTGCTGGATCAAGGCTCTCGCCCCATTCCTCAACAGCTCTGTCAAAGAATCTGAAAACGTATCTCGACCTGACAGCTCAATAACGGTATTCTTCTTCATGGCGGTGTGTCCTTTCGACTGATTTAGAGTTGTGGTGACTAAAAATCAATCAGATACACCGCTATTTTTCAAGACCGCTTAAACACCAGATTCAGTTATAACTCGTATAAGACTTTTTGAAGCAGAAAAGGCGCCAGAAATTCTCAGGCGGATTTCGTCAAATGCACCTATTTTTAAAATTGCTAGATTTACGCAGGCACCTATTTCATAAGTACTTTTCTCATTTTTTAAAGCTCGCCGAAAGAACTCTAGGGGTTGTCGAAATGCGGGCTTTTCCAATATAATTTCAAGTCTGATAGGTTTATGTTTTGGGACCAAAAATCATCTAACCTGGAGGATTTAAATGATTAAGAAGATTGTTTTACTGTTGGTTTTATCTCTGGTTGGCGCAAGTGCTTTTGCCCAGACAGGAGCCTTCCAATTGAGTCTGACTCCTGACGTCGCGATCCAACCCAGGACAACCCAGATTGAGGGTTTCACCCTTGGGGTTTGGAGTGAGAATCCTCAAAATGGTTTCGCACTTGGTTTAGTGAATGGATCAACGGGACACAGTTCTGGCTTGTCTCTGGGACTACTTGGGAATTATTCTGACAGTTACAGGGGAGCGCAAATAGCTTGGCTGGCAAATTACGCCAAGGGAGATCTGGTTGGTTTTCAGTGTGCGGCGTTCAATTATGCAGCGAGCCTCCATGGGCTTCAGTTAGGCTATGTCAACTACGCCGGAGCATCAAACGGTGGCGTGCAAATCGGTTTGGTAAACATTATGAATGAGACCAAGGATTGGTTCCGCCAATTTCCCCACGAAGTTGCGCCCGCGATGGTTCTGGTAAACTGGCGATTCTGACAGATACAAAACCGTTAAAGTAGGAAAGAAAGACCAGTCAGGCCAGTCGCGGACTGGTCTTTCTTTATGTGCATTAGGTGCCCTATCCCATACTGGTAGTTGACGATGAATCGGATTTCATTGCTTATAACTTTTGGAGCAGAAAAGCCGCCGAGAATATACCGACGGCATTTTGCAAATATACCTATTTATGACAATCGGCGGATCTGAGCCGATACTTGTTTGCATAAGTGATTTTCTGATTTTTCAACAGTTTCATAATTGGCGTACCACGTACACATTATCCTTTACAGGCCCGCTTGGGATTTTATTGACAGCGACACGTTGCTTCCCTTACAACGGGAAACAGGTGGGTTTGTTGAAAAAAACCTGTTGGGGAGAGGCGGTTCACAGCGCCGCAGGCGCGATCCCCGAAAAAGCAATTTCCTGTCAGCTCAGCATTCTATGAAAAGAGTAAAATGAAACCTTCAGTTGTCATCATATGTGGTGGTGGTCCGGCAC
>QKJV01000199.1 GCA_003249165.1 Desulfobulbaceae bacterium
AGCTTTAACCTTAGGAGTTGCATTTTCATCAGTTGTGCTGGGCACTTCATCTGCATTTACAGCATCATTATTTTTTGCTGCCCACACAGCATCAGACAACTCAACTTCATATGCATTTTGCGACCATCCAGAATCCCCGCCGGAAGTACCACCCGCACCTGTCTCAACTGATGATAAAAGCTGAGAAAGTTTCGAATCACCATTAAGAGCGTTGGACACTTCATCTTTGTTTGAAATGTTACCGATGATTTCGATATTGCCGTTTTCATCAAGATCAAGCGCCAGTGAACCGCTGCCCTTAACCTGTACCCCGGCTTTATCCAGAAGCTCCGCTACTCGCGCCAGTAACTTATCCTGTAGACTGGTATTTGAACTGGACTGCGCACTTGCCGCACTCACACTACTTGAATAACCGTCTACTCCCACCCCAGTTTGTGCAGGCATTTCTTTCCTCCCTGATTAAAATACCTCATATAATCTATCAATGCACAATCGCAGGTGACCCACTCACCCGCTAAACAAAAAAATAAAATATTCCGAAATCATTAGTTATTATCGGCCCTTGAGAAGCAAACTTTAGAATAACTTGAGACATATCTTGCCAAATCACTAAAAAAGCCAAAAGTTGCATTTAATGTAAGTTGTGTGTTTGCAGAGCATAACGAGTAAAGTTTTGGTTGGCTCATGGTACTGACGGCATAACCAACAACCGCGAAACACAACCAGATTTGATGCAATTATCATCGTTCTGTAGCTCTCGATGTATAGATGTTACGATACAACTCTGTAAAGCGTTCTCTGTTCTTCCCACAAGTTTGGGATTGATTTGTAAAGCATTTCAAGGGTCAGGCCTTCCGGCTCTTCACCTTTGAGAATCGTTTCCACGATGTCCGGTGCGAGAAAACTGAGCCGGAAGTGCTTGGCTACGAATGAGCGATCCAAGCCGCATATTTCAGCTATTTCTCCGGTGGATGATGCTTCACCGGTATCGAGCATCTTGCGCCATTCGTAAGCTCTGGCCAAAGCGATCTGCAACGGAGTAAAAGGTTTATCCTCCTGATTTTCTGTTTCGGGTGGCAGGATGATTTGCCTCCGACCGCCCCGGCGCTTGAATTTCATCGGAATATGGATCACGATGGTTTTACCGTCATCTTCCAGTCGGGCGTTTTCTAACATGCCTGTTCCTCCTCTTCGATCAATAATTCTTTTGCAAGGGAACTGATGCCGCCGATTTTAAGGCTGATATCTATTCCTTCGGTATTCAGTGTTACCCGCTCCAGAAGCAGATTGAATATCCGGGCCTTTTCTGCCGGGAACAGATAGTCCCAAATACGGTTGATGTTCTGCAGGGCTTCGGCAAAGGCTGTTGAATCGGGCGGGTTATCCTCTTCCTCAACGGCTGCACACGCCTTGGCAAGAATCTCAGGCGATCTTAGAATTTCACAAACCTTTTCCGATACGAGGTCTTCAATGATTCCTGCAGAGACACTCCTGACCGGGCAGGAATCGTACCCGTTTTTACCAGCAACAACGCAAAGGTAATATCGGTAAAGTTTGCCCTTATTTTTGGAATAGGTGATTCCCATCGAGCCTCCGCAATGCCCGCACTTTATGATTCCCCGCAGAAGCGCCGGTGTTTTGCTCCGTGTACGGCTGGCTCTGGCATGACTGTTTTCCTTGAATACCTTCTGCACCTGCTTCCAGACTTTAACGTCAATAATGGCTTCCTGTTCGCCGGGATAAATATTGCCGTAATGGGTAACTTCGCCGATATATTTACGGTTGGTGAGAAGCTTATGGACAGAAGACTTATTCCATCTGGCTCCGGTATGAACTTTACCTTTTTTTGTGGTCCATGCTTTTGCCTTGATGCCGTCTTTGTTCAGTTCCTTTGCCACAAGCATTGCGCTACGCAGTATCAGAAAACGCCGGAAAATATGTACGACCGTTTGGGCTTCATCAGGATTGATAATCAGCTTGCTTGCTACAATATCATAACCGAGGATCGGCATACCTCCGGTATGTTTACCCTTTTTCTTGGCGGCAGCAATTTTGTCGCGGATGCGTTCACCGATAATTTCCCGTTCAAACTGCGCGAACGAAAGCAATATATTTAGTGTAAGGCGGCCCATACTGGTTGTGGTAGAGAACGCCTGCGTCACGCTGACAAACGTTACCCCGTGTTTGTCGAAAGTTCCGATCAGTTCTGCAAAATCAAGCAAAGATCGGGAAAGACGGTCGACTTTATAAACGATAACGGTATCGATCAGTTCATTTTCAATATCCTTGAGAAGTTCCTTCAAGGCTGGCCGCTCCATATTGCCGCCCGAGAATCCCCCGTCATCGTATTTCTTCGGCAGGATAATCCAGCCTTCACCCTTCTGGCTGTTGGCATAAGCTTCCCCGGCTTCACGCTGTGCGTCCAACGTATTAAACTCCTGGTCTAACCCTTCATCAGTGGATTTACGGGTGTAGATCGCGCAACGTACCGGTTTCTTTTCCTCTGTTTTCATTTTCTGTGCCCTCCCGTATATTGCTCAACGCAGACAAGGCTTACA
>QKJV01000145.1 GCA_003249165.1 Desulfobulbaceae bacterium
GGAAATTTGCGCAATCTTGGATTAAAAAAAGAAAAAAATCTTTATCAGGGTGGACAGGGAAAAGAGTTTATGATTTTCCCAGGCTCAACCTTATTTAATAAAGCCGGACAATGGATCATGGCTGCAGAATTAGTGGAAACATCACGTCTTTATGGGCGTACCGTTGCTGATATTCGGCCTGAATGGATCGAACCACTGGCCGGAAAGCTTTGCCGCTATCATTATTCTTCTCCTCATTGGGAGAAAAAGACAGGGCAAGTTAAGGCGTTGGCTAAAGTGACCCTTTTTGGTTTAATTATTGAGGCCAATCGTCAAGTTAATTATGGTCTGATAAATTCTGAAGAAGCCCGGCAGATATTTATCCAATCTGCATTGGTGGCAGGAGAGTGTGGAGGACATTTTGATTTTCTGGAAAACAACAAACGATTGATTGCCAAGCTTGCGGAAATGGAAGACCGTATGCGGCGGCGTGATATTGTTATTGATGATTTAGGTCTCTTCGCATTTTATGATAATCGTCTTCCTGCGGATGTTTTTGACCGTGCGGGACTCATCCGTCTCCTGAAAAAAAAGAAATGTGATGATTTCTTGCGTATGCGCAAAGAGGATGTTCTTCGTTACTTGCCTGAAAATGATGAATTTTCTGACTATCCTAAACAAATTCATTGCCGCGAATTAACCCTGCCTCTCAGCTATTGCTTCAGGCCCGGCGAAGCAAATGATGGTGTAACCGTTGTTATCCCAGCTGATCTGGCCGGTTACGTTCAGGCAGAAAAACTTGAATGGCTTGTTCCCGGACTGTTGCGTGAAAAAATTATTTTTCTGCTTAAGGCATTACCTAAATCCATCAGGCGACAGCTGATTCCCCTGCCCCGCACAGTTGATCATTTGTTTCCTGAACTCCGTCTCTATGAAGGATCACTTTATGGGCAACTTGAAGATCTTATTTATAAGATGTTTCGGCTGCGAATAGATCGTAATGTATGGGCGAAAGATTTGCTTCCGCCTCATCTTCAAATGCGATGTCAGCTTGTTGATAGTCGAGGAAAAGTAATTGCGGTTGATCGTGATGTCGCGGCACTTGAAAAAAAATCTCATCCGGAAAAAGAGAGTGCGGAACTGACGGCATTGCGCACGCTTTGGGAAAAAATGCATGTTCAGGATTGGGATTTTGCTGATCTACCGAAACGCATAGCAATTAAGGATGGAAAAGGCAAATTGTCGGGGTTTGCCCATCCTGGCTTGAAGGTTGAAAAGGATGGGAGCGTTTCCCTGCGTCTTTTCTCCGATCCTGAGGAAAGGCGACGACACACTGTGGATGGGTTACGGGCTCTTTATTGTCTGAAGTTTGCACGACAGTGCAAGACAGTACGGAAAGACCTGGTAATTCCGCGTTCAAGATGGCCTCTTTATGAAGGGATAGCTTCACACGAAAAGTTCCATCAGGATCTGGAGTTATTTGTTTTTGATGAAATTTTTGGATGCCGAAGCGGAGAATTACCATCTTTGGAACAATTTGCATCAATTGTCGACAAGGTGGCTGACGAAGGAATATACTCGCCAGCTATACGCATTATGAACCAGGTTGTCGATCTATTACGCGAAAGAAGAGTTGTATTGGATTTTCTGGCAGAAATGGAGCAGGCAAGTCGTAGGAAGAAAAATCTCGGCCTTACAGTGGAAGAGATACTCTTGTTCAGGAAGGAGGTTGTCGCGCTCTTACCCCCGAATTTTCTGCGAGAATTGAGTCTCGGTGAATTAAACCGCATCCCCTGTTATCTGAAGGCTCTGCGTATCAGAGTGGAGCGAAAAATACAGAATCCGGCTAAAGATAAGGAAAAGGAGTCACTCGTCACGGTTCATCAGGAAAGACTGAACTCGCTGCTTGAAGAGACCAGGGAAGTGAATTCTGAAAAACGATCTTTGGTTCGGCAGTATGCAACAATGATTGAGGAATTCAAGGTGTCCTTGTTTGCGCAAGAGCTGAAAACCGCGTTCCCTGTATCTGCGAAAAGACTTGAAAAGGCATGGACGGAAATACGGAATAAACTGGATGAGATGTGAAGCGATTGATGAAGTAATCCGGACTGTTATGGCCCGGATTACTTGTTAGCTGTCTTATGATGTAATAAATAAACCGATTAAAAAGTCTTGAACGTTTGATTGGTATTTTTGTCGTAAACAAAGCCTCCATGGGCATGACATTCTTCGCAACCAGCAGTCGTAATTATCATTGCTGCATTTTCAGCATAAGTTGCAGTATGACATGAAAAACAATCCCACTCCGAAAGCTGATGATGAAACTTACTCCAGGAGCTTTGGTTTCTGATGTGGCAACGTAAACAGAGCAGTCCAAACGATGAACTGGCGTCTCTGGTTTGATAATGTTCCTTATAATGTTCTGCGGTAAGAGCAAGGCCTCCTATATAAGCACCATTTACCTCGCGCCTGATGAGATAATCATTTGGAGAACCGTGGGGTTCATGGCAGTCGAGACAGGAGAGAACAAAGTTCCTGCTGCTGTCGTAAGGGGCTGTCCTTATGGGATTATTACT
>QKJV01000461.1 GCA_003249165.1 Desulfobulbaceae bacterium
TTTTTTGCGCTTTCCCCACAGGGGATCCTTGCCAAATCGATCAAACCACCAATCTTCAATGGACAAATACCTTTTGAATTCTTCATCCGTAAAAGCATACTGGTATTGTTCACAATAAGCCATGATCACTTTGTATGCAGAAACGATTTTTCTTGTCATTTCGTTACCTTTTTCATCATTCGCTTCAGATTTATCCGGATGCCATTTTTTTAACATATTCCTGTAAATGGATTTTATTTCTTCCATTGATGCCCGTTCCGGCAGATTCAGCAATTTCTTGGCATCAATGATTTCCCTGTATTTAACGGTCAAATTGCCTCCAGATACTTTGTATGGATGTTTTTTCAAATTGTGGATGACCATCGTTCCCCGCCAGTACCCCGCATGAAATGGCCGGGGAAGAGGGTGAGGACATTCGGCTTACTCCAGAAGGTGAATATTGTGCTTTTCACAGATTCGTTTAAGATCACCGGGCCATACTGTTGTGCTCACTTCACCGATGTGGGCGGTTCTCAACAGGTACATATAAGTGCGTGACTGGCCAATGCCGCCTCCGATGCTCAAGGGAATCCGGTCATTCATGATAGCCTGGTGATATGGCAGGTTTAAAAAGTCCTCCTGCTTTGCTTCCTTAAGCTGTTGGACCATGGTGTCCTTTGTCACTCGGATTCCCATGGACGACAGTTCATGGCGGCGACCGGTCACCGGATTCCAGACCAGGATGTCGCCGTTGAGGCCGTGGTACTGTTTACCGTTCTTCTTTATGGTCGGAGTGATCCAGTCGTCATAATCTGCCGCCCGCATCTCGTGGGGATATCCGTCTTCCAGAACATAGCCGATACCAATGATGAAAACGGCCGGGTGCACATCTTTCAATATCCTGGTTTCCCTTTCTTTCCTGGGAAGATCCGGATAGCGCTCCAAGATTTCCTCGGCATGCAGGAATTTAAGTTTTCCGGGAATATCGGGGTATTGGTCTGTACCAAGTGCCGGGAAATCCTTTTTCACTATTTGGCCGGCTTCGTAGATCACCGACCAGATGGTCTCGACCACCTTTTTCAGATAATCAAGGTTGCGCATATTTTCTGTGATCACCTTTTCCCAGTCCCATTGGTCCACATAGGCGCTGTGGTCGTGATCCAGGAAGTAGTCTTTCCTCACAGCACGCATGTCCGTGCAGATTCCTTCCTCCACACCGCAATCGAACTGTTTCAGCGCCATGCGTTTCCATTTGGTGGCTGCCTGGACCACTTGGGCCGTGATCCGTTTTTCAAGCCCGAGGCCGCAGAGAAATTCGACCGGGGTCCGGGAGCCATCCCGGTCCAGATAATCGTTGACGCCGCTTTCCCTTGATACAATAAGCGGCACCTGGACCATAAAGAGGTTGAGTTCCCGGCACAGATTGTCTTCGATAAAATTTTTGACCCTGAACAGGGCCTTCATTCTTTCTTTTGGGCCTAACAACGCCTGATAACGGCGGGGGAGAATTTTTTCAACGGTTTCGTAAGTGCTGATGCCGGGGCCTGCAAGATCCGCTTTTTTGTCTGTCATTATACACCTCCTGATAACAGCCATGGGCTGACCTGGTTTTTTTTACCGTGGTTCAGCCCACAACGAAAGTTGAAAGATCTGTGTAGCTTGCACAGACTTTCTTATAATAAGGAAAAGAAGATTGGAAACGGATCTGTTTCCAGATATTGTCCTTATATCATTTTTTCATCCGGTTTATGAAGCACTATCAGAGATCCAGGGTCACGGTCTGCGATCTGCCGCGCAACTTTTGCCGGGACGATTTCATAGAGATCATCAAGTGTAACAATGGCCAATTGACCGTTGCTGAGTTGTTTGGCGATATCTTCGTTAACGTAGAGTTTTTTAATCTTCTTACCAACGGGAAAATAGTAGGGCTCCGCGTATTTATCTAAATCAAGGCGGTTCTGTTCGATAAGCTGTTTAACCTGGGCCAACTTCTCCCGTTTTTCTTTCTCCTGATTGAACTGACGGTTAAGTTCCTGGCTGCGTTGAGCCTGAACCAACTGCTCCTGCCGGACCTGGTTTGCTTCAGGGACAAGTTTCTTTCCTTTATTTTTCTTTCGTTTAACCCGTTTCTCCTGCTTGGCCTTGTTCGCCTGTTTTTTATCGGCTATCCCTGATTTCAGAAGCTGATCTTGTAAAGATAATCCCATTAAACCCTCTTTCTAATATTCCTGTCCGAGTCATTGTATCATACGAATCTTTTCCAGAGTACCTACATAATACACAACAAGCTACTACTAAAAAACTCAAACTTCATTAAAACTCGGTGTTCATCATTGATACGCTTGGACCAGTAACCTGAAGGAGCATGCTTTAGCGGTTCTGGTTTGCCAATACCCTCAAATGGATTACACGTAGTTTCTTTAATGAGGGTATTTGGTCAAGCCTTCAAATCCGGAAGCCATATTTTATATATTTCTTTGACATAAAGCAGGCATCGATGTTAAATTTTCGTTAAAACCTGCTGTTGAGGCTGCATGAAAAAAGGATCCGACGTCAGCCATGGGAAACAT
>QKJV01000321.1 GCA_003249165.1 Desulfobulbaceae bacterium
TCGTCATCCCGATTTCTATATTCACGTCGATTCTGATTTTTATACCGCACCTCTCTAGGATAATGGTCACGAGGCAAATTTATCCAAGGGCCTCTTCTTGATTTTGCGTAGTACCATCTATCATTAGCATAGTGATAGTGGTAACCTTTGTAATAATAGTAAGGCTCTACATCAAAGACTACCACTGGGGGAAGCAGAGGGACAACCATTGATGTCTCTGGTCCATATCCCGGACCCGGACCTGCTGGAACGACTGCACAGGCTGATAATAAAAACACCGCAAATAACATTGTTACGATTGTTTTTCTCATAATATTCTCTCCTTTATTAAAAGAAAGCTCACTTTCCTTTTCTTACCAAGAGATAAAACAAACCACCTCTTTTTGCCTTTTTTAAAGGTATTCAATTTAACATTCATATTATACAAATAACTCTTCCTAGAAATTAGTCAACTGAGGTAAAATTTACTTTTCCATTGCGCGTTTCTCCATGATTTGATTTTCTAATACATTTTTTGTAACAAGCTGTAAAAACGTTTATTTTTAACAGTTATCTATTTGCAAAAAAGAAAAAGTCTTCAAAAAAAATCTTTCTTTGATTGATGATTATATTATTGTCCATAAATCGTTTTGTGTTGCAGTAAACTTTTTATATTTCACCTAGTAAGGAGAAGACAAATGAGCAAAGCACAGGACACTAAAAAAGAAAGCAAAAAAAAACCCACCAAATCATTAAAAGAAAAAAAAATAGCTAAAAAAGAGAAAAAAGAAGGGAAAAAGGATTAGGACAGGCGTGAAACACGGATTCAACCCCGCAGAAAAACTGCCATTTTATTCAATTTAATAATTATGAAGTGTTAGCTTTTCGGATTGCTTTGTGACTGTTTTATAGACTGACATTAATTCGGCTCGAAAGGAAAGAATATTCATGAAAAAATTGACTGTGAACGAGGAAATGAGTCTTCTTTCTCTGCTTACCAAAAGTGGTTTTTCCAAAAAAAAAGTGAAGCAACTGGTCAAGCATCGAGCCGTTCTAGTACACGAAGAAATTATAAAACGACCGGATCACCGCCTTGTCCCTGGGGATGAAGTTATCGTCAAATCGGAAAAAGAGATGCGGGACGAGAAACATCAGTGCCCTGGTCTTGAAATCGTTTATGAGGATGATGCGATTATAGTTATTAACAAACCTGCCGGTCTTCTTACCATCGCAACAGAAAAAGAAAAAATAAAAACAGCCTATTACAAACTCACCTCCTATCTTAAAGAACGAAGCAGATCAAAAGAAAAGCATCTCTTTATCGTTCACCGGCTTGATCGGGACACCTCCGGATTGCTTGTTTTTGCCAAAAACGAAGAATCCCAGCGTAAACTACAGGAGAACTGGAAAAGAGTTGACAAGCGATATGCAGCCATTGTCGAGGGAATTCTTAAGGAAAAAAGCGGCCGGATAACAAGCCGTCTCAAAGAATCAAAAGCCTTACGGGTCTATTCCGTTCAAGAAGGCTTAGATGATGACGAAGCTCGTACCTCGGTAACAGATTTTGAGGTTGTCAAGGAAGGCAGCGATTGCAGCCTGCTCAATATAACCCTTGAAACCGGCAGAAAAAACCAGATTCGAGTTCACCTAGCTGACATCGGTCATCCCGTTGCTGGGGATAAAAAATACGGAGCAAAGACCGACCCATCGGGTCGCCTTGGTCTACATGCCTATTATCTAGCCTTTGATCATCCTACCATGGGAAAACGCTTAGTGTTCCAAATTAAAATGCCGGGAGAATTTACAAAACTTTTCCAAAAACCAGCGAGTTAAAGAAAGTTTAAGAATTGCGATCCAATTTTAAACTTGACTTATAATTAATTTACAGTATCTTTATTTAGATCAGACGCGGGGTGGAGCAGTCCGGTAGCTCGTCGGGCTCATAACCCGAAGGTCAGAGGTTCAAATCCTCTCCCCGCTACCATGTAGATACAAAGGGTTACAGAAATTGTAACCCTTTTTTTATTTTGCATCCGATAATTATTTTAAGTTTCCGATTGAAAAAAGTTTTAGTTTTATATACCGTCCTGCGCTCAGCTGTTCCAAGTCCTTACTCATCATCCTTTTGCCGAAGAGGAAAATCTTGGCAAATCAAAACACCCCCCCTAAAATGCCGGTCAACTTATCACCCTGACATTTGAAAATATTATTTTGACATTTCATTAAGTTTTCTGTAGTTTCTTTTAATATAACTTACTAATTTTTATAATAAATTCCTATGTAACACCTTGTCGGGGCACTAGTCGTCGATGTAATAACGCCTCCTCTTTCCCGGCAGGATAACAAAATGATCAATACAACAGAAAACAACTCCAATCACGAGACAAACATCCCTGTGTCCACAGGTTATGTCATTGAAGGACCAATTTTCGGCTTGCAAGTAGTCAAAGATGGGAAACCCCTTGATTTAACTAAAACAAGAAGTAAGCGACACGTCGCTGGCAAGTCAAAAAATGCGAAACTGAACTTGCGACCTTTTCCCCCTGTTTGTTCAAAAGATGGAGAAACTGTCGAACAATGGACCCAACCGGATGACTCATGGGATATTGCACAATTCTCGGTTTCCCCACAAATTGGGAAAAAGAGATTTCATGATTTTGAAATTCCCTTAAGCATCATGCATGGCCTTGCAGACCTCTCATTTGAGTATTGCACCCCAATCCAATCGGAGATTCTTGAACACACCCTGAATGGTGGTGATGCCACGGGGAGGGCTCAAACCGGAACGGGTAAAACAGCAGCCTTCCTTATTACTCTACTTACTCGCCTCCTGCTTAATCCCAAATATGACATGAGAGCTGCTACTCCAAGATCCCTGGTTATCGCCCCTACTCGTGAACTTGTGTTGCAGATAGCAGACGATTGCAAAAAACTCAGTCGTTACACTGGTCTAAGAACAATCGCAATTTACGGTGGCTTAGATTATCAAAAACAGCTTGACTTACTGGTCGGTAAAAGAGTCGACATTGTTATTGCAACGCCGGGCCGATTACTCGATTTTCAACGACAGCAATCAATCCATCTTGGCCAGGTAGAAACTTTTGTCATAGATGAAGCGGACCGTATGCTTGACATGGGTTTTATTCCCGATGTGAGGCATATTGTCTATAGTCTTCCCCCTAAAACGAAAAGACAAACCTTACTTTTCAGCGCGACTCTTACTCCGGAAGTAACAAATCTTGCTTCACAATGGACCACTGAACCTGTAATCGTTGAAATCGAACCTGAACAGGTTACCGTTGAATCGGTGGAAGAAATTGTCTATTTGGTTACAAACGAACAAAAATTTGCTCTTCTTTACAACATTATAACCCTCCAACATTTGGATAAAGTGATCATTTTTGCTAATCGTCGTGATGAAACACGAAAACTTGCCGATATGCTCATCGCAAGCGGAATTAAATGCAATCTGCTTTCAGGCGACGTTGACCAAAAAAAGAGGATGCAAACTCTCGATCGTTTCAAGGAAGGTAAATTCAAAGCTCTCGTCGCAACGGATGTTGCAGGTCGAGGGATACATATAGAAGGTGTTACCCATGTGATAAATTATACACTCCCATATGAAGCGGAAGACTATGTTCACAGGATTGGCAGAACGGGAAGAGCTGGGCAAAACGGCACATCAATCAGCTTCGCTGGAGAGGAAGATTCATTTTACATTCCTGATATTGAAGAATACATTGGTCATAAGCTGCAGTGTATTCATCCAAATGAGGAATGGCTCAAGCTGCCACTATCCTTCATCAGTAATAAGGATAGTCATAAAACAGGAACAGCGAGAAAAGGAAATAAATTCGGCCGCCAGAAATATAGAGGAAGGAAGGTCGAAAAAAAATGAACTATACCACGGCAAGCGGAAGTATTACCCCCCAAAAAAGTTATTCATTTACCAGCAGTTATTTCAAACAAAATTATAACGCATGAATTTACTGACAGAAATTAAATATATCGCATTTTATTTAATGAAAGATGGGACGGAAATTTTTTAATCAAGATATATTTTTCTAAAAAAGGGCGGGCGAGATCGCCTAACAGATTAGTACGCAAGAGGGATAACGTATTCCAGAAGTTCATTTATGACAACCGGCTTAGCGATAAATCCGTCCAACCCAACCTGCTTACAATATTTTTCCGGATCGGAAATGGTGCAGCCAGAAATTGCAAAAATTGGGGTATAGCTTCGGTCGCGTTCTTTTTCCTTCTGACGGATAATCCTGGTTGCCTGCAGACCATCCATTTCAGGCATCTCAATATCCATGAGAATGGCATTGAAATCTTCTTTTTCCCATTTATCTATTGCATCCTTACCATTTATTGCTTCCTCGCATTCAAGATCATAATACTTCAACAGATCCTTTAAAAACGAACGAATGAGTATTTGATCATCAACAATTAGAAATCTTTTAGGCATTACATACATAGGTTTTATTCTGATTACATTCAAAAATTTCTATGCGGTATAACATTTCCGCATACCGATGATCACTTTGGTTATTCGCCAGCTTTTCCTACTGTCAGAAAGATTTTGCCTGGTAATTGCGACGAGCTGTTCATGATCAATTTGTTTTGAATCACAAATATCAGGAAATAGGTCTGCGTTGATCATGTCTTCATTTATTTCCGGATCTGACAATTCAAGTTCCATCAAAATATTTTCAAAATCTTCGCCATTAGATAGTTTGTTTTTTGCCTGAAACTCCTCCCCAAACTCGGTTTTTCCTCTCATCCGCAGCAGATCAATGAGGAACCGTTGGCCAACCTGTTTTTCATCAACTATCATGATTATCCCATCCTCTAAATTACATTGATACATACTTAATTAAGATTATTTTTTTGATACATTGAAAATATCGTGCCAGAGATGCCTTCAAAAAGGGGAAATTATTGATATCCTAACCTAGGAATTATAAATGTTTTTTCTTAATTTTATATTTTTCTCATGATCCGATCACAAACAAGACTCCGCAATATTTCCTGACACGAACAATTAAAAAAACAAAAAACAAACATAATTTAAAGTTAAAACACAGACTACAACAGATGAAGGAATTTCAGACAGCGCAATTTTTATTGCGGGAGGGAGGAACAAAAAAATAAACTTTACTGCAGTCAATTTTCCCTAGGTGAAAAATGGGATAAGGAAATTTCATTATTACGGATGAACTGACTAAGAGACTGTCGAGTCAGGCCAATAAGGCGGGCAGCAACGCTGATATTGCCGCCGGATCTTTTCAATGCCTCCTCGGCAAGCCGACAACGGATTTCTTTCATGGTTGGAAGATCTTCACCAAAACGCACGCAAAGTGTACTCTCCCCAAGAAGGTCCAATCTGTTTTTTGAACGGCTCAATCCCATGTTAATAACAAAATGTTCCAAGCCGATCACTGTACCTTCCTGTCGGCTTACAGCGTCAAAAATCATTGCCATAAGCTCCCTTATGTTCCCGGGAAAAGAATAGTTAGCCAACAGCACATATAGTTCATCGGGAATTTTTATTTTCGATTTGCCGAATTCCCTTTCGGCAAGTGTAACAAAATGCGGGATAAGGAGCGGTAAATCATCCAACCTATCCCTTAGCGGTGGTAAGTGGGTCCGGTGCGCATTCAGTCTGAAATAAAGATCCTTTCTAAAAGTTCCCGCCGTAAGCATTTCTTCTAAATTGTGATTTGTGGCAACGATAATACGGGTATCACTAGTCTGAGGGACATCAGCCCCAAGTGGATAAAACTCTTTTTCCTGTAACAGGCGAAGCAGCTTAACTTGTGATTTCAGACTGAGATCGCCTATTTCGTCAAGGAAAAGTGTCCCGCGTGCTGCATTGATAATCTGCCCCTCTCTAGCGGTTGCCGCACCGGTAAAAGCTCCGCGGACATGACCAAAAAGTGTATCCGAAAAAACATTATCGTCTATACTTGCAATATTTACTGCAACAAAACGACCTGTCCTTCCACTTGCCTTATGAATTGCCTTGGCGGCAAGTTCTTTCCCGACGCCCGTTTCCCCGCTGACGAGAACAGGCTGGGCACTCGGGCCAATCTGCTCAATATAATGAAAGAGATTGAGCATTTCCCGGTTGCCGGTTATAAAATCCGCAAACAGATCCGGACGCGAGGGAACTCCTCCAGAGGATTTTTCCCGTAACGCCTTGTTTTCTCGTCGTAGTTCTCGTACTTCAAGCGCAGCGTTAACGCATGCCAGCAGTCGACTACTGCTTAAAGGTTTCGTGATATAGTCAAACGCCCCTTTTTTCATGCAGCCGACAACCATCTCAACAGACTCGGTTGCGGTTGCCATGATTACAGGCAGATCGGGATAAAGGGCAACTATATCCAGTAGGAGTTCATCTCCTCGCATGTGAGGCATGGTAATATCTAGAAAAGCAAGTGATGCTCCATTTGCTTGCAAGAAAGGTAACACATGACGGCTGTCGTTAATGGCAACGACATTTGTAAGCCCGTTTACGGTCAGTACCCTGGAAACAGCCCTTGCGACATCTGGATCGTCATCAATCAGGAGAACTGGCTTGTCCGGATGAAGCAGATCATTCATAATGCTGTTCTCTTCCCCCCAAAAAATTCAAACATATAATGAATGGTTTATTTTCTCGTCATACAAACTTTTTACTGTCCACCGGAATGACAACAACAAATTCAGTTCCCTCATCTTCACGGCTTTCAACGGTTAAATGAAAATGTAACTCTTTTATGAGAGCCAAGGTAACTGACAAACCAAGCCCCGTTCCCTCTCCCACATCTTTTGTGGTAAAAAAGGGCTCAAAACAACGGTTGACAACATCTGGGGCCATGCCAATTCCATTATCTCGGATGGACAAAATTATAGCTCGATGAGGACAGGTTGCCGAGCTTTTAAAATACATAGCTGAAAACTCATCCTCAGATAATTTACGCATAACAAGAGACACAAAAATTCTTTTATCCAGCAAGGGTTTGGTCTGCTG
Organism: Desulfobulbaceae bacterium; assembly: GCA_003249165.1. Classification (GTDB taxonomy): domain Bacteria; phylum Desulfobacterota; class Desulfobulbia; order Desulfobulbales; family SURF-16; genus SURF-16. The sequence goes on from QKJV01000321.1 coordinate 6,998, forward strand.
CCTCTTTTCAACTGCGTAGCGTGCATTCGACAACAGATTCACGACTATCTGCTCAAATTTTCGGGTATCTGTTCTCACAAAAGGGAGATGCTCCGCTATTTCTTCTACATATTCAATACCATGGAGCTTAAACTGTACTCTAAAAAAATTCATTGCTTCGCGTAACGGACCCTGCAATGCTGCATCCTGACAATTTCCTGAAGATCCTCGGGAAAATGCACGTAAACTGTCAACAATTTGAGAGATTTTTTTCACATGGGTCAAAATCTCTGCTGCTGCCTCAGCAGCATAAGAATCGGCTGCATACATATCAAACCAGCTTTTACAGGTCTCCGCTCCAAGATTGATAACGGTAAGTGGCTGATGAATTTCATGGGCTAAACTGGAAGCCATCTCCCCAAGAGCCGTCAGCCTGCCCGCATGGGCAAGCTGAGCCTGGTGGGCAGCCAGATTCTCTTCAATACTATCACGCATTATAGAAGTACCGATAAGATTTGCCGCTGTTCTTAATGCTTCCAATTCCGCAGCCGGCCATTCCCGCTCATACAGACAATCTTCGAAGCAGATTACACCCCAGCAACGACTTTTAACCATGATAGGTGCTAAGACAAAGGAGACAACTTTGCGCGACTGCAAAAATGATACAACATTGGCGTCATTAAAAGAGGAGGTATTACCGTAAATCATTTCTCCACGCAGGAAATGGTTATCCCAACTTTTCAATTTTGAACTTTCAATAGAAAAATTCGAGGGAAAAGGATCAGAAATTTCTTTAGGCACTCCCTCACTTGCGACCCAGGAAAAGCTTGGCTTTGTAGAAATGTCAGCATTCCTATTGCGAGTAAACTGAAAAGTAAAAATACGACTCAGCCCCATCACCAGCCCCATTCTTCCCATCAATCCCTCGATATAACTTTTCCAGTCCCGGTTGATGAGCATCAGTCTCGCCATGTCATTTACGGCAGCAAGAACCATGTCTCGTCTGAGAAAAATCCCTTCACGCCGCTTCCGCCGCACAATATCCGCCTCGAATTCCTGTTTTTTTTGATTTATTTCATTGAGAAGCCGCTTGTTTTCCTGCGTTAACCTGTAAACATCTCCTGCCTTGTGTAGAATCTGCTTCAGCTCGATTTCATTCCATGGTTCGATAACATAATGATAAATTTTTCCTTCATTAATTAAATCAAGCATAGTTTCAACATCGTTATAATCTGAAAGGACAATGCGCACCGTATCCTCTTCCAGATCTTTTATCCGCTTCAACAGTTCAACCCCTGTCATGATCGGCATGTGCTGATCAGCCACCACAATGGCGATATCCTGAGTCTTTTCAAAAAATTCCAGCGCTGCCGATCCCGACTCTGCAGTAAAAATGTTGAAATATTTTTTAAAGGCAATTGAAAAGTTAATCTGTTTTTCTTTTTCATGGTCAACATACAAAATTTTAAGTTTCGCCAAATCAACCCTCCAAAATAAAGTGCCCCAAAACAGAACTCAAGGATAAAATTTAGTCATTATTTCCTCAAGATTACATTTCCCCCCAAACGAACTTTCTCTTTATTAATGATATACAATACAATAAACATTTCCCTCGTTTCAACCTCACTTCTAACGAGAAGTATTGGGAGGGATAAAATGGCTGACCACTCTAAAGACATTCTCTTTGCCGGATGCTACTTTCAACATCAAACCAGCCATATATCGTAATGATAATATAGAATAAGACATCCTGTCCCAGCCCAGTATGCTTACCTAGCTTCTTGGAGGTAAAAACGGCTCAAATATTCGGGAAAGAAATTCCTCTAGAATTCCAGGGCCGAGATCCATTCTTTGAATGCTTTCTCTGTCGGTTAAATAGGCTTTGATGAGGTTAAATTTTGCCCATTTTACCTCGACCACTTTCTGAAATTAACAATGATAAATAAGTTGTGTTTTTGTAGAATGAATGTTTCAGCAGGACTTTTTTGAAATCAGTCTGGGATCCTGAACACTTTGATCGTAATAAACCAACAACCAGTCTTTGATCGGGGTGGTGTCGCAAAATAGATTCATATAAGACACAAATCGTTGAATGCCTTCCAGGAGATGGACTGATTTCCAGCCCACAATAATCAAAGAAAAGATTATAAAAATGGTCAGGCTATACCATTTGGCCCCGGCCATCAGGTATGTGATGTCAGTCATCAACGCCAGATCTGGTGAATACATTCCCGAATTACAGGCAGGCAGGTTGGATGCTACAGGGTTGTTATATTTTTAGTTCGTGGTTACTACAATTTTTTTTACAGTGTGACATTTAAGATCTGTCTCTTTTATGAGACATGCTCCTCGTTAGATGAGCTTTCTTCTCCATCGGTAAAGAAGACCTTATGTTATGCCAAGTTTTTCAGCGACCTCGCTGACAGTTCTGCTCTGGTCCTCGAAGAGCAACCAGGGCCTTACGTTTGAATTTCTGGCATGTTTTCATCATTACTGAATAATTGTTTTCCCTCCTGCCATTGCCTCAACTAATAGCTTAAGCAAGGCCCACCAAGTTAAAGGACGTTCACAATTCTGCAGCAATAAGAATATCCTGTTTTACGGAGCTATCTTGCGCCAAACCGGCAGTTCTTTGTGCAACTTTATAAAACGTTGGTCCTGATGAATATCCTCACTCATCTTGCGGTTGGCGATAAGGATTGC
>QKJV01000350.1 GCA_003249165.1 Desulfobulbaceae bacterium
GGCCTTTTTTAAACCATATCCACTGAAGACGGGACAGAAAATCCGGCTCGAAGATTCTCCGCTTCAAGGCGACTGGGAGGTTGTGGACGTCACAAAGTTTAAAGTTACGATCCGATGTCCGATAACAAAAAAGGAGCTGACAAAAGACCGGTTTTTCTTTTTCACCGAAACAAAGAAGGTCCAATGGCCGGATGAATAGTTCTATAAAACAGGGAAAAAGGAGGCTGCTACCTCCTTTTTCAGTGAAAAGCGGTAAAAGATCTTTTTGATTTTTGCCTGCGGTTTTACGGTTCAACAAAAGCCTGGCAGGCTTATTTCATCAATTGCGCCCGGCTGCCACACCGGATTTTTATCTTTATCCACAAGCTGTGCCCGTATGCCCTCCGCATAGTCCGGGTGCCTGATCATAAACCGCGCGGCTTTTAAATCCTTCCGGTACACCTCTTCTATTGTTCTTTTTTCATTACTGCGCAGCAGGTAAAGTGTCAGTGCAAGCCCTGTTGGAGAGTTTTCAGAGAGTCTTGTTAATGATGCTTGGCACAGTTCCTTATGCTGACTGTATCCGGAAAGCAGGGACAGTATATCATTTACGGAACTTTTACCTGAAAAGCATGTGCGTACCCATTCATCCATGTCAGGGTTGGGAATGTATTGATTCTCTCTTAAATACTTGAAAGCGGAGTACAGTACCTGAACCGCTTTTGATCTGTCAGCCGGAAGTTTTTCCGACAGCTGTTCAAGATCTTTCATAAATTCAGGAAGCATGTCATCTATCACCATATGGGACCCCAGACCAAGGCGCAGGCATTCCGGTCCTTCAAGCCTGTATCCTGTAAGCCCTAAAAATTCAGGGTATCCTGCAGGGCATTTGCTGAACATCCAGCCTGTTGCCCCTACATCAGGGAAAAACCCTATGCGGGTTTCCGGCATGGCCATGATGGTGTTTTCGGTTGCCAAAACCATATCTGCACCTGCCGCAAGCCCCAGTCCTCCACCCATGGTGATACCGTGGGCAAGCACAATTATGGGTTTGGGGAACTTGAAGATGCGAAGGTCCAGCTCATACTCTTCCCTGAAAAAATTCATGCCCCTGTCCGGGTCTCCCTGCTTTACTGCATTATAGATCGCCTCTACATCTCCCCCCGCACAAAAGCCTTTGTCACCCATTCCCTTAATTAAAACAAGATTGATCGATGGTGATGATTCAGCCTCATCCAAGGCATCCTGTATAAGGCGTATCATTTCAACATTCAGGCTGTTGATAACGTTGGGCCGGTTCAGTGTAATGCTCAACATTGGACTGTTCAGGCTGGTTATAATGCTTCTGCTTTTCATTAATCCTGAATCCTTCCCTGTATCAGTCATGGGCTGACCTGATTTTTTAACGTGGTTCAGCCCACAACGAAAGTTTAAAGATCTGTGTGGGTTGCACAGATCTTTCTTATCATAACAGCCGGGATGAATTTCTCCCGGCTGTTGTATCATCTGTTTTTATGCACATTTCTTTGCGTCATCATCCTTGTTTTTATCATAGGTATGCGCTTCAGACGTGTCTATGGACATTTTGTCCATGGTATGCTGGCGTTCTTTTTCCTTTTCTTTGACAATGTTCAAGCAGTGTTTTTCTTCTGTCATTTTACTCACCTCCTTTATGGATGTATCGGTTATTGCGCCTCCTGCCCTGCCGTCGTCACAGGGGTCTCTTGCCGGTTCGTTGGGTCTGGCGTGCTCAGCGAATTCGGGTGCCATGGTACAGATGTCAAGATCCGCCGGATCTTCCTGTAATTTTCTTTTGTTTTTTTTCATAAAGCCACCTCTTTGGTGCTAAGCAATTTATATGACATCATAATGCCGATTTTGATTTTTTATAGGATTCCATATTAGCCTCATAAAGTTTTATTCGAGGATAATATATTTTAATATCCTAACTAAAAGAATAAACCACAATAAATAAAAATCAAGATGCAAAAATTTTTATACTACGGCTACGATTTATTAGTCTTAAATAACATTTTTATAGAGCCATAATATTGACTAACCTTGAACCGGTCATATCTTTATTATAAAAGATTCAGCAAGGACAGATGTGGGATGGCCGAGATGTTGAATCTTCAATTGATAATTTAGGCTGGCAGTGCCAGATAGAATATAAAGGTGATGATATGAAAACATTTAAGAGGACTGTCCGGGATTTTGAATATTCAATGGATAATTTAGGCTGGATGTGCGAGCTAAAATATAAAGGTGATGATATGAAAAAATTTCAGTGTACAACCTGTGGTAAAATATCCACGGACGAAAACGAAATCTGTAAAGGTAAAGCGAAGGCCGGAATCGGGGACGTTTATATGTGTCATGACTGCGGTAGCAAGAGCAGTCGGGCAGAAGACATCTGCAATCCCGTCAAAATGACGCCTTCTTATTTTTGCGGCACATGCGGGAACGCTGCCGTTGAAAAACGCGCTTTGTGTGAACCCGTTAAGCTGTAGATTGTAAACAAGGAAAATTATATGAATAAATATGGGGATCTATGGTTTTATGCCGCATAACTTTTTATGGATCAAGGGAGGTAAGCATGATGGATAAAAATGAACTGTGCCATAAAATAGAACAGATATATCCGGACATCGGAAAGTGCGGGATTGATATCAACGTTTCATATGATGATGATAACGAGCGCTGGAAAGTGAATTTGAAAAAAGATAACAAGTCATTGGATCAT
>QKJV01000494.1 GCA_003249165.1 Desulfobulbaceae bacterium
GTAAGGTATCCAAATCGACAGCCACTTGATTAGAGATAGTAGCCGTATAAGTAACAGGTGAATCGGCTGTTGTCGTGACCTTAATGTAAAGACATCTGTTACTGCGCGTAATTGACAACGCTAAATATTCACTAATAACCTTTCGGTCATCGTTGACAAAGTCGCTTAATGAAAGAGCTCCCTGCCCCCCCGGACTAGTCGATGTTATTTTTAGATCTTCACGCATGAACATATACCGATTCGCTGACATTTATGACACAAGCTGACAAATTTGGCACTTCAGCATAATGCGTTAAGTTTTTTTTGCTAGTGTACCGAAGGGCAGCGCGTAAATCGGTATTTATCTCCTCGCTATCCAATCATCAACAACTCGACAAAACGCATCTGGCGCTTGCACGTAAAGCCAATGTCCAGTATCAGGAATCTCAACAATCTCTGCATTGGGAAAAAACTCAAACACAGCGTCAGGACGCATATAGGTCGAATGCTGTCCTGCAATGAACAAAGCCTTTCCTCCAAAGGGTTCTAGTGCTTCGTTCGGAAAACCAACGATATGGTGCGCCGTATCCTGAATAATATCGAGGTTGATGCGCCAATAGTAGGAGCCGTCTTTCAATAACAGGTTTTGTAATAAAAACTGACGAAACCCAAGATCGGGAATTGCTTCCGCCAAAAACATTTCCGCTTCCTTACGATTACTCAATGTCTCCAACGGTAACTGCCTGAGCGCATGTATCACTGGATCGAAACTGTGCTCATAATTGACCGGTGCAATATCAGCGATTATTAAGCTTTCAATACGTTCTGGATGTAATAAGGCCATACACATTGCAACCTTACCGCCCATGCTATGACCGAGAAGATGTGCTTTGCGCAGGCCACAGTTGTCCAAAAAGTGAATCACATCATAAGCCATGGCAGGATAATCCATACGCTCATCATGAGGAGAAGCGCCATGATTACGCATATCCAGCACATATACATGGTATTTCTCTGCCAATCGTTTAGCCACAGTGCGCCAATTCCTGGATGAAGCCAGAAACCCGTGAAGGATCAGCAATGGGCAATCGCCCGGATCGCCATATGTTTCAAAAGCAAGCTCAACAGATTTCATGTCTTAACTCAAGCAAGGCCGAATAAAGCACCAAGCAAGCCACCGAAAACGCCGCCCCAAACAACCAGCCAACCCAAATGTTTTTTTATGATGGCTTGTACTATTTCCTTAACCATTTCCGGTGTCAATTCACTCAACCGTTTATCAATGACAACTTCTATTTTATCGGTCAGGTCTTCACTGATTTTGTGTGCATTTAAGCCTTGTTGCAGCGCATGCTTAAAACGCTCCGACTCGACCATATCCGTTAAGGTATGTTGAACCTTCTCAATAAATGGTTGCTTAAGGGGTTCCAAAGCCTCTTCGCCTCCCATCATCATCAACATTCCGCCAAATGAGGAATGCATAACAGAATGCACCAGACTGTCGAATATCTTGTCGTAATCCACCGCGTGCAACAAAGGGGTCAGATTTAGGACTTTTCCACCCTGCTTTTCTTCGTTCTCGATAAACTGCTCAATGTGTTCAGGTGTAAAAAACTGCTCCATCATCAAAGTCTTAATCGAAACTTTAAACTCTTCAAAACGTGCAGGGATAATGCCCGAACCATACAATAACGGCACTCTTTCAAACAACATATGCACAGCTAACCAATTCGTAATCGCGCCAGAAAACGCAAAGAAGCCAATCGCTCTGGTTACATCCGGGTAAAATGGACAAACATAACCAGTCGCTATAATCAGCAAGGCAATAACGTTAGTAACTGTACTTTTGTTAAGGAGTTTTTTCATATCTTTTGATTCAAAATAGAGAAAATCTGTAATAGCGTAAAAAAAAGCACCATACAAAAAAAAAGCCCACCTAGATAGATGGGCTTTTTGCATTTGGAGCTTGGCGATGACCTACTTTCACATGGCAACCTGCCACACTATCATCGGCGCAGAGCGGTTTCACTTCCGAGTTCGGGATGGGATCGGGTGGTTCACGCTCGCTATGGTCACCAAGCAATTGGTGTTGATTGACGCCCTGTTGGACTCAATCGTCATGCACAGGTTTTGGCTTTCACCTTGGCCTGCTTTCATGGAAATCTGTTTGCGTTCGTTCTCTTTTGGTACTCAGCTTTGTCAACTGCACCCAAACGCATTGGGTGTTATATGGTCAAGCCTCACGGGCAATTAGTATCAGTTAGCTTCACACATTACTGCGCTTCCACACCTGACCTATCAACGTCGTAGTCTCCAACGGCCCTTCAGGGGACTTATAGTCCCAGTGAGATCTCATCTTGGGAGGGGCTTCCCGCTTAGATGCTTTCAGCGGTTATCCTGTCCGAACTTGGCTACCCAGCAATGCCCTTGGCAGGACAACTGGAACACCAGAGGTTCGTCCACTTCGGTCCTCTCGTACTAGAAGCAGCTTCCCTCAAATCTCAAACGCCCACGGCAGATAGGGACCGAACTGTCTCACGACGTTCTGAACCCAGCTC
>QKJV01000387.1 GCA_003249165.1 Desulfobulbaceae bacterium
AGTCCCCTTCCTCGCGCGGCTTCAGGTTCAGCGACGCCGAATTCAGGCAATAACGCAGCCCCGTGGGCGGCGGGCCGTCCGGGAAAACGTGACCGAGATGCGCGTCACATTCCGAGCAGACGACCTCGGTGCGGCGCATGAACAGGCTGCGATCCTCCTTCTCGGCGACCGCGGCGGCGTCGATCGGTTGGTAGAAGCTCGGCCAGCCGGTGCCGGAATCGTACTTGGTGGAGGAGTCGAACAGCGGCTTGCCGCAGCAGATGCATTCGTAGACCCCCGGCGTCTTCGAATCCCAGTATTCGCCGGTGAACGCGCGCTCGGTGCCCTTCTTGCGCGTGACCTTGTATTGCAGGTCCGTCAGCCGGGACTTGTAATCATCTGCACTTTTTTCAACTTTCGCCATTCGTCAAAACCTCCCAGTCGGGGGGAAAGATGCTCGCACGTTTTCCGGAGCCCATCAACAACGACCCGGGCGCCCGTCGGGCCGCTGGTGAAATTCGCGCGCAGCGCCCGCTATAATGGGCGCATGGCGGCCCATTTTTCTCCTTTGATTTTCACACCAACAAACCTGGACAGCATGCCGCCGATGAACGGTATGCCGAGATAAATAAAAACCGACTTGGCGATTTCAGCCATGGAGACATCCACGACAGCACCTTTAACACCCAGCCATTTCGGCAGAATAGTGATAAAAATCCAGGCATACAGTGAAAAGAAAAGAACCTGGAAAATGGAGTTGAAAGCAACAAGACCGGCACAGTATTCCCGGTCGCCTTCCGCCAAGTCGTTCCAGACAATTACCATGGCGATACAGCGTGCCAGCCCGATAAGGATGAGGCCAACCATGTATTCGTGATGTCCCGAAAGAAAGGCAATCGCCAGTCCGAACATGAGAATGGGGCCGATGATCCAGTTCTGCACCAGGGAGAGTGCGAGTACCTTGAAGTTGCGAAATACTTCGTGCAAATTCTCATAGCGCACCTTGGCCAGGGGAGGATACATCATGAGAATCAACCCGATGGCTATAGGAATGTTGGTTGTACCAACCTGGAAGGTGTTTATTACATCCCGGATGCCGGGATAGAGATAGCCGGCAAGTACACCGATGAACATGGCCAGAAAAATCCAGAATGTCAGGAAACGATCCAGAAAAGAAAGTTTTCTTTGGCGGATTGTCATTTGAGTTTCTCCAATTAATACTTAAAAAATCAACCGATCGCAATTAATCACAGGCAGATTTTTTCTTGTTTCTCAGATAGGTTTCCAACATTTGCTGGTCATAGAGAAAGGCAGGGCATTTAGCCAGATACTCCAGCAGTATGGGCATGAGAGCCAGGTAAATGTCACCGTTTTTCTCGTTAATACGGTAGTACATCCAGACTCCCCGTCGTTGCCCGATCAGCCAGCCGGCATTGGCGAGATAGGAAAGATGGCGGGAAATCGTTGACTGAGGAAGATCAAGCACCGCCATCAGATCACAGACACAAAGTTCACCTCTGCTTAACAAGCCAAGAATCCTCAATCTTATTTCTTCCGAGAGCGCTTTAAATAATTGGGCAATTGTTTTCATGTTATCATATATCCGGATAAGCAGATATGTATCAATCTTTTTTTAAACAAAACTCTATTGACAGGGGAAATGTATCGCTCTATATAGCCATATAGTAATATATAAACTATTAAGGAGAAGATTATGAAACAATTTATCCGCGTGATGAAGGCCTTGTCAGATCCCAGTCGGGTGAAAATTATCAAGATGCTCGGAGAGAAGGAACTCTGCGTCTGTGAACTGCGGAATCTGCTGGGACTCGCTCAACCGACTGTTTCCAAACATCTGAAAATCCTGGAAGAAGCGGGACTGGTTGATTACCGCAAGGATGGATTATGGATCATTTACCGGTTAACGGCTCATGAGGATTCAGAATATACGGCGGTTATGCTTGCGCATCTGCAGGGTTGGCTCAATGATGACCCGCAGATTCAGGAGATGATCAGCCGGCTGCCGCAGATAAGTCGAGAGCGGAGCTGCGCCGCCTGACAAAAGGTATTGAAGCCTGCACGGATCGCCGTCTTCATTGCGGTTGTCGGCTCAGGCAACATATTGACCGGTTTTCTTTTCAACTGGATTATCTAGGATTTATCAAATAAGCCATACGGAGCAGCTTTGCAAAGGAAAGAGAAAGAGGTGATCTGTTACTGCCTTGGTTACACCAGGGGGGACATTCGCCTGGATGTGATCCGGCATGGACGTTCGCTTATCAGGGAACGGATTATGGCTCTCTTCGGAACAGGAGTTTGCATTTGCTCCACCAGCAATCCAAAAGGCCGGTGATTCCTGGCCGATGTCACTCGGGTGGTGGACGAAACATTGCTGGAAATGAGCTGAGAAGCCAAGGGAACTGATAAGGGAACAACCCGTCAATGGGTATAGTCGTTGTTTGGCGGTATAATTTTTGACAAGAGGTCACGCCATGGAATGGAAGAGGGAATGGAAACCGCTGGTCTGGATTGTCGTTGGTTTCATCGGCTGTTAT
>QKJV01000265.1 GCA_003249165.1 Desulfobulbaceae bacterium
AGCAGGCCAGTGAACGGCCTGTTCCGGGTTTTCATCAGCTTGTCGACGGTTCCGTTATGGTTGACCAGCTTATAAGTGATGGCGATTCACTGCAATTCGGCAAAGATATTTCCTGTCAAGTTCTTCATACTCCCGGACATTCGGTTGGCTCTATTTCCCTTTTTTTCCCAAAGGAAAAAACGCTGTTTAGCGGTGATGCCCTTCCCTTACCCGGCGATTTGCCGATTTACGACAATATTTCCGATTGTCTTTACTCTATAAAGAGACTCCAGCAAGTGACGGGTGTGGAAAACCTTCTTTCATCATGGGAGGAACCAATTTCGGGCCGGGAAAAAATCATCCAACGAATGATCGACTCGCTAGCTTGGTTGGAAAGAATTCATTCGGTTGTCCTTGATGTTGACAGGGATGGAAAGCTTGACATGATGGAACGTTGTCGTCAAGTTATCTCTCGACTCGGGCTTCCCTCTATTGCGGTAAATCCTCTTGCGGCAAAATCTTTCGCCGCAAGCTACGGCAAAGGTATTGGCAACCTTTTTTCGTAACAGTCCTTAATAAAAAAAATGAAATCCATGTTGCTTGACCTATCTACTTTTCCAGGTTTGCTGCTTTTTTATTTAACAAATAATGGAATGACAATATGATAGATAACTCTGTATAATAACGAGAATATCCTGGTAGCTCAGGAAACATTTCTGGAATATATCTGCAACAAAATGGAGGTGTGCTATGAACTGGTGCCGACATTTTATTAAATATTGTCCAATGACAGTCGTGTTATGTTTAAGTTCTGCACTGAATCTACCGGTATGTTTCGCCGCTGACGATATAGTTTTGTCAAAAAATATGACACTGGAGGAAATAAGAACATCAGGACTTACCTGTGAAGAATGCCATCAAAAAATAAATCCGTCACTGTATCAGGAGTATATGGACGGTGAGCATGGCCGCATCGGGGTTATTTGTAAAGACTGTCACGGAGAAGACCATACATCCATGCCTACTGCCTCAGCCCGTTTTGCTTGTGAAGAATGCCATCCGGATAAGGTTCAACAGTTTTTGGCCGGCAGTCATAGTTGGGCCTGGGAAAATATGCAGGCGAGTCATCTTTACAGCAGCAGAATGGATATTTTAAAACGAAAAGGCTGTGAGGGATGTCATATTATCGGTGGTGGGGATAATGACGGACGATGCGATCTCTGTCACACAGGACATGGCTTTTCCAAATACGAAGCTGCTCGCCCCCAAACCTGTGCGACTTGTCACGCCGGACCGGATCAACCCAAAATAAAAGCATATTTTCAAACAGGAGATCATTTCACTCCTTCAACATGCTCTAATTGTCACCTCCCGTTGGAATACCATGATACCGGTGAAAATCTCGATCTCTTGCGGGATATGTATTATTTCAACGAATGCGGGAATTGCCATGATGAGAATTTCCGTAATAAATGGCTGGATACTGCACAAATAGCAAGGAGCCAAGGTGACAAAATGTTGGCATCTGCCCGAGATATTGTTTCTTTCCTCAACAAAACAGGCCGTCTTTTCCCTGATCCTCGTGGTCGTGAGAAAAGAATGGATGAAGACGATATGAACGATGGACCTGTCCCGCATTATATTTATAATGACTGCTCTCGTGCGGAAAAAATTTATTTTGTCATGCAGTCTTATTTTCAACAATATTTCGATATAGGTGTTTTTCATCAAAATTTAAACCTATCGCTCGATGGCAGGTTGATGGTTCTGCAGTATTTCCTCGACGAATTGCGGGCAGAATCTCTGTTGTTGCAGGAACTCGCACAGGAAAAAGTTATTCTTTCGCCAATCAAAACCCAAGTTGAGAATGAGGATGTCGGAGATATTTACCTGAAAACGTATGTTTTATCTCTTCATGGAGTAGTACCTGATTCTGGAAATAAACCTTCATGTAATACATGTCACAGCAGCTATGATTATGGATCTACTCAACGACCAAATTGGTTATTGATCTGTGTCAATTGCCATACTCCGGCAATGTCGGAGAAGTTCGTTCATGACCTGAATGAGATAAAAATGCATTCGACTGCTATCAACAATTCCGCAATGGACATTGTTAAAACTCTTTTAACCGATGGAATTTTTTCGATTGATGATTACGGCAGTCTACAGATTGCAGAAGACTACAAACAAAATCAGGCTGTTGCCGAGGCTCTTCTGGAGAGATTTGAGTATTTCCTCAAAAATCTTGAACGCAGTCGCACGGCAATGGTGCTTGGTGTTGCGCATAGTAGCCCTGCTTATACATTCTGGTCAGTTGAGGCGCTGACCAAAAATGACATGATCGAGATAAGGGATGCTGCAGCTAAACTAAAGAGGATGAAAAAAGTTTATATTGACAAAAACATGTTGCCCATTGGACCATTCCCACAGGTTCTGCAATAAACGGACATGTATGGTAATGGGAAGTCTAAGTTCCCTTAAAGAATTCCATGAGGCATTTCATGCTCTTTCCGATGACCGTTGATGAACATGGTAA
>QKJV01000016.1 GCA_003249165.1 Desulfobulbaceae bacterium
TCAACCAATGACGTTTCATCGACGATCTGAAAATTCTTTTCAAAACAACCATCCTCGACCTTCAGCAAAAAGCAACGATTTGACTTAGCTCTACATTTTTCTTGAATATCTCAAATACGTTTAAAGACTACCAGGTTTTTCAGGACATCCGCCTCTTACACATCTGATTTGTATGACTACATACAAGAAAAACAACTATATAGAAAAAGTTTCCCACTTCAGAAAAATGTCTCAGCCCGATACTGTTGTTGCTTTTTGGCAACAAAGCCGTCAAAACAGGAAACACAAATGATGAGAACGCAGACAATGAAAAATTACCCATCCCAAGCAGGAAAGTTCGCTGGCGAAGTTGGTAAAACAGTGATTTATTAATAGATATTACTTGATCGACTGACGATTTGATTGATCAATAAAGTAAGCGGGAAAGCAAAACTGTCATACTGCAACGCCAGTTAGCGGATATATCCATGTTCTTCAAGATAGAGCAATACTTCCTGAGCAGCTTCAGCCGGCGTCATATCGCTGGTATCAATGGTTATTTCAGGATTGGAAGGGGGGGTGTAGGGTGCAGAAACGCCGGTAAATCCATGTATTTTTCCTGCTCGCGCCTTGGCATAAAGTCCTTTTCTGTCACGTTGTTCGCAAACTTCAAGCGGTGTAGACATATAAACTTCTATGTAGCCGCCACATTTACTGATGAGTTCCCGGTTGGCCTGCCGCGATTCTTCATAAGGTGCAATAGGGGCGCAGAGAGCAATACCACCGTTTTTCGTGATTTCGCTCGCCACAAAACCGATTCTTGTTATGTTGAGGTTGCGGTGTTCCTCTGAAAATGACAACTCACTTGACAAGTTTTTGCGGACAATGTCCCCGTCCAAAAGGGTAACTGGCCTATCACGCATTTCCAGAAATTTTACCATCAGCACCTTGGCAAGGGTTGATTTGCCTGACCCGGACAAACCGGTGATGAAAATGGTAAAGCCTTGCCTTGAACGTGGCGGGAAAGCTCGTCGCAATTCTGCAACAACTTCAGGATATGAAAACCATTCCGGTATTTCGAGACCATTTTCCAGTCTTCGCTGTAGCTCGCTGGATGAAATAGTTTTTACCTGCATTCCAGCATGAACTTCTTTTTGAGAGATATATTGAGCACGATCCTCGACATAGACCATCTTTTCAGCAGGGATCATCTTTATTCCAATTTCATTTTCATACTGCTTAACCAGTCTTTGCCCATCTCCAGCCGGATAAAAATTTTTTTTCCCCAAATTACTGGAAAAAGGGTCTCCGTGGTCATCAGCTACAAGAAAGTGTGTACAACCGAAATTTCTTTTTATGATAGCTTGCCATAACGCATCTCTTGGCCCGGCCCAGCGACTGGCAAGTGGAAGCAAGCCGAGGTTGATCATATTCCGTGGGAATTTTTTTATAAACTCCTGGTAACAACGCACATGGGTATAGTGATCGAGATTACCCGGATGATCAAGCCCGGCAACGGGTTGCAGGAAAATATTGGCGCCCGCCTCTCTCGCGGCTTTTAAAATCATTTCTTTGTGGGCACAGTGGAGATAGGCATCGGTATGAAAACCGATGACATGACGCCAGCCATTCACGGAAAAACGACGGGTAGTTTCCGCGGGAGAAAGACGTATCTCTTTAAAATCATAATGGATAGGCAGACTGATCCCTTCAAGAGTTCCGCCAAGATACCATTCGTTTGTGTTTTCATAAAATTTTTTTACGCCAGGATGCCTTTTTGTATCATTTGTGCCGTATACTGCTTCAGCTTCAAATTTTTTATCCGGCTGCCAGATATCCATGACAGTAAGAATTGCCAGAAGAAATCCTTCCTGGTCGTTTAATCCGAGCTTATCACCAATTCTCAGACAATTTGCTATCTTTTCAGGCACATCAAGACAAATAGGAATCGGCCATACCGTGTTATCGGTTAGACGCATTTTCTCAAGGACATGTCCATAATCAGCCTGACTCAGATAGCCATCAAGAGGATAAAAGGCTCGGTTAAGGAGCAACTCGAGATCGCAGAGCTGGCGGAGGTTCAAATCGATTGACGGCAGACCAATGACCTGTTGCTTTAAGGCCTCACAACGTCTGAAGTGAACAAGCAGGCTCTCAGAGTAATCGTTCATGCAGGGACTCTCCGCAGGCAACTATTTTTCATATTAAAATTAAGATATTAGAGAAGGGAAACGTGTCACAAAACAACTAAAACAGTTTAAACCAAGCGGAGAAGAGAAAGCAAAAAAAATTGAATTATTCTTTGAAAAGGCTGGGAACAATATGATGTCGATTAAGCAGTTTATAAAAATCTGTCCTGTTCCGTTTCGCCTGCCGTGCAGCCTCAGTAACATTTCCCTGGGTTGTCTGCAACAGCTGGACAAGATACTCCTGTTCAAAAATTCGGCGCGCCTCGGCAAAAGGTAAAATTTTCTTCGATTTCTGTTTCAGCGCATCAGCAAGCAAATTTTCGGTTATAAGTGGAGAAGTGGAAAGG